>NZ_RAWF01000002.1:0-106890 GCF_003612075.1 Corallococcus sp. CA041A | reverse complement strand
CGGGGGCGGCGGGGACCTGGGTCTGGGCCCAATCATTGGCGGAGCGGCCGCTGGCGTCGCGCACCGCGGGGGAGGCTCCCTGGTGGCGCAGCTGGTCGGCCACCTCCGTGCGGCCGAAGAGGACGGCGAACATCAGGGCCGTCTGGCCCAGCCGGTTGGTCTGGTCCACCGCGCAGGGCTGGGCGGAGAGCAGCTTCACCACGTCCGCGTAGCCCTTGAAGGCGGCGCCCATGAGGGCCGTGTTGCCCCGGTTGTCACCCGCGCACGCGTCCGCCCCGGCGTCGAGCAGCGCCTGCACCGTCCGGGTGTGGCCGTGATAGGCGGCGAGGATGAGGGGGGAGAAGCCTCGCGTGTCGCGGGCCTCCACGGGCGTGCCGGCCTTGACCAGCCCCTGGACGATGTCCGTCTCGCCTTCGCGCGCGGCGGCGAGCAGGTAGCGCTCCGCGTCGCTGGTGGCGAGCAGCCGTCCGGCGGGCGTCGCTGGAGCGCGCAGGGACATCCACGCGGCGGTCAGCACCGTGCACACCAGCATCACCAGACCCAACGAACCGAGCAGCAGCTTGCGAACCATGAGGGCGTCTCCGGCGAAGGAAGCGTGAAGGAGAGAGGGGGCCGCCGTGGCGTCACCGGCGGCCCCGGTGCGTCAGGTCACGGCTGGCCGGTGGTGGCGAGCGGGGCGATGGTGGCCTTCGCGTCGTCCAGCTTCACGTTCACGGCCTTGGCCAGGCGCGTGCCGTAGTCCGCGTTGGCCGCGTAGAAGTGGCCCACCATGCGCGCCTTGACCTTCGCGTCGCGCACCTGCCCCAGGTCGCCGGCCAGGTTCTGGATGAGCCGCTCCTTGCCGACCGCGTCGAGCGCCGTCCAGAAGGCGCCCGCCTGCGCGAAGTTGTCCGTCTTCGCGATGGGGCGCTGCTGCGTGGTGCCGGTGAGCGGCGCGTTGGAGAAGAGGGCGGAGGGCGTGTCCTGCGTCTCACGCGTGATGCTGGGCTCGTAGTTCACGTCCGACTTCGTGTTGCCGCTGTTCATCGCGCCGGCCTGGCTGTTGTTCTCCACCGCGGCGCGCGCGCGGTTCACCGGCAGCGACAGGTAGTTGGCGCCCAGGCGGTAGCGCTGCGTGTCCGCGTAGGAGAAGAGGCGGCCCTGCAGCAGCCGGTCCTCGGACGGCTCGATGCCCGGCGGCATCACTCCCGGGGAGAAGGCGGACTGCTCCGTCTCCTCGAAGAAGTTGTCCGGCATCTTGTTGAGGGTGAACCTGCCCAGCTTCACCGGAGGCAGCTTGTCCTTGGGCCACTCCTTGGTGGCGTCCAGCGGATCGAACGTGAAGCCGTCCAGGTCCTTGGGATCCAGCACCTGCACGCTCAGCTCCCACGAGGGGAACTTGCCGGCCTGGATGTTCGTGTAGAGGTCGTGCGTGGCGTGCTGGAAGTCCTCGCCGCCCAGCTTCGTGGCCTCCTCCACGGTGAGGCCCTTCACGCCCTGCTGCGACTTCCAGTTGAACTTGACGTACTTCACCTGGCCCTTGGCGTTGACGAACTTGAACGCGTGCACGCCGTTGCCGTCCATCTGCCGGTAGCTCGCCGGGATGCCCAGCTCCGTATAGAGCTGGGTGAGCATGTGCGTGGATTCCGGCTGGTGACTGAAGAAGTCGAAGAAGCGGTTCGGGTCCTGCCGGTTGGTGATTGGGGAAGGCTTCAGCGAGTGCACCATGTCCGGGAACTTGATGGCGTCACGGATGAAGAAGATGGGCAGGTTGTTGCCGACCAGGTCCCAGTTGCCCTCGTCCGTGAAGAACTTCAGCGCGAAGCCGCGCGGGTCCCGCAGCGTCTCCGGTGAACCGCTCGGGTGGATGACCGTGGAGAAGCGCACGAACATCGGCGTCTTCTTGCCCTTCTGGGAGAAGACGGACGCGCGCGTGAGGTTGGAGAAGTCGCCGTAGCTCTCGAAGGAGCCGTACGCGCCCACGCCGCGCGCGTGCACCACGCGCTCCGGGATGCGCTCACGGTCGAAGCGCGCGAGCTTCTCGATGAGGGCGAAGTCCTCCAGGAGGATGCCGCCCCGCGGGCCGGCCGTCTTGGAGCTCTGGTTCGTGCCCAGCGGCGCGCCCGAGTCGGTGGTGATGGGCGGGGGATTGCCGGCGGCGAGGACGGGGGCGCCAGACAGCAGGACGGCGAACATCAACGAGCGTCGGTTCAAGGGGAACTCCTTGGGTTACGGGGGAACCGGGCCACCCCTAGAGCACGCCTCGTGCCGAACGTTCACTTCCTGTAATTTCAATGGTTTGAGTGTGGGGGTCTCAGCCTGATCACCGGCCTTTCGGTGTTTGAACCGAAATGGCGGTGGCATTGATCACCGCTTTATCGGTGTTCAAGCGTGCAGTGACATTTCGGTGAGAAGGCTTTGTGTGATGCGTCTCGCCATTCAAGAGGCGCGGTGCGGCATCGTTTGCTGGCGGTGCGGGTGCCGCGTTCTTGAGCCGAAGGACGCGGGGCTCGGGTAGGGTGCGCGCATGTCAGGCCCGTTCATCGACGACGCGCGGATTGCCGAGGCGCGCAAGCTGGCGGACGAGATCGTCAATCCGATCTTCGACCTCATCCAACGCAACACCACTGTTTCCAATGAGCGCACCGTCTTGCGCTTCTTTGGCATTTCCGGCGCGGGTACGCGTGGCGTACCCCTGGCCAACCTCATGGTGGACAAGCTGCAGTCCGCCGGAGTGCTCAACCGGGGCGCCGCGTATTGGTACGGCCGCGCGCTTCAGCTGGGCGCCAGCAGTCCACTGGACGCCGTGGAGCGCATCACCGCGCTGCCCACGGACAAGCTGGGCGCGCTGTCTCCAGAGATGGAAGCCAACCTGCGGGACGCCGTGCGCGAGGAGGCCCGCGCGGCGATGGCGGAGCTGAAGTCCCGCATCGCCCAGCGCAACGCCCTGCGCGAGCAGTTCCCCATGTCGCCCGCGCCGCACAAGTACGTCATCGTCGCCACCGGCAACATCTACGACGACGTGGACCAGGCGCGCGCGGCGGCGCAGGCGGGCGCGGACGTCATCGCGGTCATCCGCTCCACGGCGCAGTCGCTGCTGGACTACGTGCCGCACGGCGCGACGACGGAGGGCTACGGCGGCACCTACGCCACCCAGGAGAACTTCCGCGTGATGCGCGAGGCCCTGGATGACGAGAGCCGCAAGCTCAAGCGCTACATCCAGCTGACCAACTACTCGTCCGGCCTGTGCATGTCGGAGATCGCCTTCTGCGCGGCGTACGAGCGGCTGGACATGCTCCTCAACGACGCGATGTACGGCATCCTCTTCCGCGACATCAACATGCGGCGGACGTTCATCGACCAGTACTTCAGCCGCCGCATCTGCGCCCTGGCCGGCATCATCATCAACACCGGCGAGGACAACTACATCACCACCGCGGACGCGTACGACGCGGCCCACACCGTCATCGCCAGCCAGTTCATCAACGAGTGCTTCGCCAAGCGCGCGGGCCTCAAGGACTGGCAGCTGGGCATCGGGCACTCGTACGAAATCGACCCGTACCGGGACGACACGCTGCTGCTGGAGCTGTCGCAGGCGATGCTGGTGCGCCGCTGCTTCCCGGACGCGCCGCTCAAGTACATGCCGCCCACGAAGCACAAGGAGACGGACATCTTCTTCAGCCACGCGTACGACGTGATGGCGGACCTGGTGGCCATCTGGACGCGGCAGGGCATCCAGCTGTTGGGCATGATGACGGAGGCCATGCACACGCCGCTGCTCGCGGACCGGTACGTGGCGCTCAAGTCCGCGTCGTACATCCACCGCGCGGCGCGGGGCATCGACGAGGAGTTCACCGTTCGCGAGGACGGGAAGATCGCCAACCGCGCGCGGGAGGTCTTCGCCAAGGCGGAGGAGCTGCTGCGCGAGTGCCACACCGAGGGCATGGTGGCGGCCATCGGCAAGGGGCGCTTCGGCGACGTGAAGCGCGAGGAGACCGGTGGCAAGGGCCTGGACGGCGTGCTGGAGAAGGCGCCGGATTACTTCAATCCGTTCCTGGAAATGCTGGAGGCGTCATGATCCTGAGTACCTTTGTTGCCGTGATGGTGGCCGCGGGCGGCAGCGCGGATGCGTTGAGCAGCGTCACGGTGAAGAACATCGCGCTGAAGGCCCCGGCGGCGTGGACGCGCTCCAGCGTGGACGGCTCGGAGAAGTTCCTGGCGCCCTCTGGCGACGCGTACTTCATGGTGGACGTGGGCACGGTGCAGACCGCGGGCATGAAGGCGGAGCTGTGCCGCACGAAGATCCTCGCGAACATGGGCGGCGACAGCTGGACGATGTTGAAGGTCGGCGGTCAGCCGGCGGCCACGAAGATGGACACGGACGCGGCGCCGGACGGCAGCGGCAACGTGGACACCGTGACGTACGTGGGCTGCAACGGGAAGACGACCTGGTCGGTGGTCTTCTACATGGAGCAGGGCAAGAAGGACCGTTTCGCCGCGGTGGCCGAGAAGGTGGGCACCAGCGTGTCGTTCACGCCGCCCAAGGGCAAGAAGGGCTAGTTCGATGGTGAAGCCGAGCAAGCAGATCATCCGCCCCTACGGCGACCGTCGCGACGACGGCATGGTGCAGCTGTCGTTCACGCTGCCGGTGCCGCTGTCGGAGAAGGCCAAGGAGGCCGCCGCCCAGTTCACGAAGAAGATGGGCTTCACGGACGTGAAGGTGGCCGCCGCCGAGCGCGCGGCGGACCAGTACACGTTCTTCGTCGTCTACGCCCGCTCCAACGTGACGCTGGACTACGCGGAGATCGACGTGCCGGAGGTGGTGGTGCGCAAGATGGGGTTCAACGACCTCAACGCGCTCATCAAGGAGAAGGTGCGCCGGCGCATCGTCGTCTTCGGTGCGTGCACGGGCACGGACACGCACACGGTGGGCATCGACGCCATCCTGAACATGAAGGGCTACGCGGGCGACTACGGCCTGGAGCGCTACCCCGGCTTCGAGGCGTTCAACCTGGGCAGCCAGGTGCCCAACGAGGACCTGATCAAGAAGGCCACCGCGAAGCACGCGGACGCCATCCTGGTGTCCCAGGTCGTCACGCAGCGCGACGTGCACAAGGACAACTCGCGCCAGTTCATCGACGCGGCGAAGGCGGCGGGCATCCACGGCAAGACGCTCCTGCTGCTGGGCGGGCCGCGCGTGGACCACAAGCTGGCGCTGGAGCTGGGCTTCGACGCGGGCTTCGGGGCGGGCACCAAGCCGTCCGACGTGGCGAACTACATCGTGCACGCGGTGATGAAGAAAGAGGGCACGGAGTCCGCGGACTCCCACTACCAGGGGGAACCCACGTGAGCACTGGCACCAAGGCGGTACTGCGGCTGCGCATGGGCAGCCACGACGCGCACTACGGCGGCAACCTGGTGGACGGGGCGCGGATGCTCGGTCTGTTCGGGGACGTGGCCACGGAGCTGTGCATCCGCTCGGACGGGGACGAGGGCCTGTTCCGCGCCTACGACTCCGTGGAGTTCCTGGCCCCGGTGTACGCGGGCGACTTCATCGAGGCGGAGGGCGAGATCATCAGCGAGGGCAACACGTCGCGGAAGATGCGCTTCGAGGCTCGCAAGGTCATCAAGCCCCGGACGGACGTGAATGACTCGGCGGCGGACGTGCTGCCGGAGGCGGTGGTGGTGTGCCGCGCTTCCGGGACCTGCGTCGTTCCGAAGGACAAGCAGCGGGTGAAGCGATGAGCAGGCCCATGGTCCTCACCGCCGCCCTGGTGGGCGCGGAGACGACGCGCGAGCAGACGCCGTACCTGCCCATCACCGCGGAGGAGATCGCGGAGGACGCGGCGAAGTGCCGCGAGGCCGGCGCGGCGATGGTGCACATCCACGTGCGCACGGCGGAGGGCAAGCCGTCACAGGACGCGGAGCTGTTCCGCGCGGCCATCCGAGCCATCCGCAAGCGCACGGACGTGCTCGTCCAGGTGTCCACGGGCGGCGCGGTGGGCATGGGCGTGGACGAGCGGTGCGGCGGGCTCACGCTCACGGGCGCGGACAAGCCGGACATGGCCACGCTCACCACGGGCACGGTGAACTTCGGGGAAGAGGTGTTCTGGAATCCCCGGCCGCTGGTGCGCGACATCGCGAAGCGCATCAAGAGCATTGGCCTCAAGCCGGAGCTGGAGTGCTTCGACGTCGGGATGATCGACGAGGCGCGCTACCTGGCGAAGGAGGGGCTGGTGGAGTTGCCGGCGCACTTCGACTTCGTGCTGGGCGTGCCGGGCACGCTGCAGGCGCGGCCGGAGGTGCTGGACTTCATGATCGCCTCGCTGCCGGAGGGGAGCTCCTGGACGGTGGCGGGCGTGGGGCGCCAGCAGCTCCCGTTCGTGGAAGAGGCCGCGAAGCGCGGCGGCAACGCGCGCGTGGGCCTGGAGGACAACATCTACCTGTCCAAGGGCGTGCTCGCGAAGGGCAACTTCGAACTGGTGGCGGAGGCCGCGAAGCGGGCCCGTGCCGCCGGCCGTGAGATTGCCTCCCCCGAGCAGGCCCGGCAGCTGTTGCGCCTGGGCTGAGGATTCACGCGCGGAGCCATCACGTGAGGCCCGGGAGCGGACCCGCCCCGGGCCTTCTTGTTTCGTCCCCGTGATGCTCGAACGCGGTGCGGCCTCCGGGCTGCTTACGCGGCCCAGGCCCAGCCGACATGTCCGTCCGGGCGCACCAGCAGGCCGCCCACGCCTTCGAAGTCCGCGCGTCCCAGGCGACCGCGCAGTGTCGTCACCTGGGAGGGCCAGCCGGGTTCCCAGCGGGGCAGGGGGCGTGCGTCGTCCTCGCCCAGACCCAGCAGCAACCACCGGCCCGGATGCAGCGCCGCGTAGAGCCGCGCGTCCGTGCCGAGCTCCACGTCGCTCAGGCGTCGGCCGCACCACTCGGACAGCAGCGGTGAGGGTGTCTGGGGCGCGGGCACATCCAGCGGCGCGTAGCCCACGTCGAGCGCGCCGATGTTGTCCGCGAGCTGGCGGTTCAGCCGGGGCTCACGGAGCAATCCGCTCAGCAACTCGCGCAGCGCCAGCGTCTCCCGCGTGGCGCCCATGAGGGCGGTCTGCGCCAGCGTGTTGTGGATCAGCGCTTCACCCACGGGACGACGCTCGCGCGAGTAGCTGTCGAGCAATGCCTCCGGCGCACCGTCCTTCACCACCGCCGCGAGCTTCCATCCCAGGTTCATCGCGTCCTGCAGGCCGACGTTGAGCCCCTGGCCTCCCGCCGGAAAGTGGATGTGCGCGGCGTCGCCCGCGAGCAGCACGCGTCCCTCGCGGTAGCGCTCCGCGAGCCGTGTCTCGTTGCCGAAGCGGGACAGCCACCGGGGATCGCGCATGCCGAAGTCAGAACCCGCGATGCGCAGCGTGCTCTCCCGCAGCTCCTCCAGCGTGACGGGTTCGCGCACCGGCGCCTTCTCCCGGAGCGGATCATTCACGACGATTCGGTGGATGCCCGGCGACATGGGCACCACCATCACGCCGCCGCGCTCGTTCGAGATGCCGAGGGCGGGCTGGGCCGGCGGCGCGCCCAACGTCACGTCGCCCAACACCGATGTGCGCGTCACGTCCGTCCCCGGGAACGGGATGCCCGAAAGCCTCCGTACCGCGCTCCGGGCTCCGTCCGCGCCCACCACGAAGCGCGCCCGGATGCGGAACGTGCCCGCGTCCGTGGATCCCTCCAGGTCCACGCCCTCGTCGTCCTGTCGCAGGGACTCCACCGTGTGGCCGCGCCGCACGGCCACGCCGAGCTCCCGCGCCCGTTCCTCCAGCAGGGCCTCCGTCACAGCCTGCGGAAGGAACAGCGTGTAGGGGAAGCGCGTGTCCAGGACGCTGAAGTCCAGGCGCGTGTCGAGCATCGCGAAGTGGCCGGTGGGCAGCGGCCGTCCCCGCTCCAGGAACCGGCCCTCCAGCCCTCGCAGGGCCAGCACCTCCAGCGAACGCGGATGCAGCGTCAGCGCCCGGGACTCGCGCACGGCCTCCACGCGCCGCTCGAACAGCTCCACCCGAACGCCCCCCAGCGCCAGCTCGCACGCGAGCCACAGCCCGGTGGGACCTCCCCCCACCACCGCCACATCAAGGACCTCCGCCATGACCGACCTCCCGCCCGAAGGCGTCAAACTAACGTTGTTAGGGATCGACTAACGGCGTTAGATTGTCAAGCCAGCGAGGGGCAGCGCGGGCATGCGAATCCAGCGGGAGCAGGTGGTGGCGGCGGCGTGGACGCTGCTGGACGATCACGGCCTGGAGGGCCTCACGATGCGCGTCCTGGCGAAGGCGCTCTCCATCCAGGCCCCGTCGCTGTACTGGCACTTCCCGGGCAAGCAGGCCCTGCTGGACGCGATGGCGGACACGCTGGTGCGGGACGTGGCGCGCACGCTGACGCCGGAGTCACCGTGGGAGCCGGTGGTGCGCACCGTGGCGGAGGAGCTGCGGCGCGCGTTCCTGGCCCACCGGGACGGCGCCCGGGTCTACGCAGGCACCATCGTGGTGTCCGAGCACACGCTGCGCGTCTCCGACACGGTCATCGGCGCGCTGACACGGGCGGGGTTCGACTCGCGAGCGGCGGGCTGGGCGGCCTTCACCGTGCTCGACTACGTGCTCGGCTTCACCATCGAGGAGCAGGGCTTCACCGCGCAGGACGCCGAAGCGAAGGAGCGGGAAGGGGCGCTGCGTCAGCTCGCCTCGGCGCGCTATCCGCACGCGGCCGGCGCGGTGGACGCCATCCTGGACCGCGACTTCGACCGCCGGTTCGCCTTCGGGCTGGACCTGCTCGTGGCGGGTATCCGCGCGCGGCTGTCCACGCCGTAGCGCGTCGCTGTCAGGTTCCCGCCGCGCCTTTCGTCCCGCTGCCCGGCACGCAGCGCACCCGCCGACACCGCCCCTACGTCCCGGCTGTCCGCGCCGGATGGCTCGGGCATCATGCCGCGCATTCCTCCCGCTCTGACGGGAGCCCACGAGGAGTCGCGCAGCGATGGACACGGGACTGCAGGGCAAGGGCGTGCTGGTGACGGGCGGCGCGGGCGGCATCGGCTCCGCGCTGGTGCGGGCGTTCGCGGGCGAGGGCTCGAAGGTCGCGGTGCACTACCACCGCAGCCAGGAGAAGGCGGCGGCACTGGCGCGAGAGGTGGGCGGCGCGGCCGTGCGCGCGGACCTCACGGTGGAGGCGGACGTGGACGCGCTGGTGCCCCAGGCGGTGAAGGACCTGGGCCGGCTGGACGTGCTGGTGTGCAACACCGGCGTCTATCCCGCACCCGATGAGCCGCTGTGGCAGATGTCGCTGGAGCGCTGGCGGCGCACGCTGGCGCAGAACCTGGACAGCGTGTTCTTGAGCTGCCGCGCGTTCCTGCGCCACGTGGAGACCACGGGCACGGGCACCATCGTCATCATCAGCTCCACGGCGGGCCTCTTCGGTGAGGCGGGCCACACGGACTACGCGGCGGCGAAGGGCGCGCTGGCGGCGGGCTTCGTGAAGAGCCTGAAGAACGAACTGCACCGCATCGCGCCCATGGGCCGCGTCAACGTGGTGTGCCCGGGCTGGACGGAAGTGGATCGCAACCGCGACAAGCTGGGTGACCCCAAATTCGTCGGCCGCGTCACGCGGACGATGCCGCTGCGCAAGGTGGGGCAGCCGGAGGACGTGGCGCGCGTCGTGGTGACGCTTGCGTCGGATCGCATCTCCGGACACGTGACGGGCGAGGTCGTCACCGTGGCCGGGGGCATGGAAGGACGGGTGCTGCATGAAGACTGACCTGGACGTGCGGACGTACAACCGCGAGGCGTGGAACGGCGAGGTGGGACGCGGAAACCGATGGACGCTGCCGGTGGATCCGGAGGTCATCGCCGCCGCGCGACGGGGCGACTGGAGCGTGGTGCTCACCCCGACGAAGCCCGTGCCTCGCGCGTGGTTCGGGGACCTGAAGGGCAAGGACGTGCTGGGCCTGGCGAGCGCGGGCGGCCAGCAGTGTCCGGTGCTCGCGGCGGCGGGCGCGAACGTCACCGTGTTCGACAACTCGCCCGCGCAGCTGGCGCAGGACCGCAAGGTGGCCGAGCGCGAGGGGCTGTCGCTCCAGTACGTGGAGGGTGACATGCGCGACCTGTCCGCGTTCGCCGACGGGAGCTTCGACCTCATCTTCCACCCGTGCTCCAACTGCTTCGCGGAGGAGATTCTGTCGGTGTGGCGCGAGGCCTTCCGCGTGCTGCGGCCGGGCGGCGTGCTCCTGTCGGGCATCTGCAACCCGGTGCGCTACCTCTTCGACCCGGTGGACGAGGAGAAGGGCGTGATGCGGCTCAAGTACACGATGCCGTACTCGGACTTCACCAGCCTCACCGTCGAGGAGCGCCGCCGCTACACCGACAAGGATGAGCCCATGGTCGTGGGCCATTCGCTGGAGGAGCAGCTGGGCGGACAGATGGAGGCGGGCTTCGTGCTCACGAACCTGTTCGAGGACAAGTACGAAGGGGGAAAGGACCTGCTCTCCACGTTCCTGCCCACCTTCATGGCCACGCGTGCCCTGAAGCCTGAATCGCGTTCGTGACACAGAAGGGCGTTGCACCTGGCCGCCGCGAAAGCCTACAGGTGAGATGTCCGGGTCCTCCCGGGCATCCCCCCATTCGTAGGAGTCGTCCATGAAGGTGTCGCTGCGTTTTTCCGCGGTCGTGATGCTGGGTGTTTCGCTGCTGGGCCTGGGCTGTGAGGGTGCGGACGCGAGGGACCCGCTGCAGGCCATCGAGGCGGGCGCGCAGGTGAAGGTGGAGCCCGCGCTGGCGGAGGTGAAGCAGGGTGCCGTGGGTGACACGCTGATGCGCTGCACGCAGCCGCAGGATGGCAGCTACCTGGAGGTGGTCCAGACCGCCACGGGCTACGAGGCGGCCACGGTGGTGGAGGCCTATGACCCCTGGGACTGCCGTTGCACGTATGAGCAGCGCACGGTGCTGGGTCAGTACACGCAGTGCCGCCGCTCCACGGTGGACCCGCGCATCATGAACTGCTACCGCGTCGAGCCCGGTGGCTCGATTGGCAAGGTGGTGCTGTCCACCACGCGCGTGCAGCGCACGCAGATGGTCATCGGCAGCACGCAGACCGTGTCGTACACGGACCTGAGCATCGCGGCCATCAACCAGGACCCGGGCCACACGCCTCGCCAGGACTTCACCTACGGCCTGGCGGACTGCCAGTAGCCGGCGGTTTTCCGGAGGCGATTTAACCTTCGGCGGGCTCCGGGGTTTTGAGTGTCAGAGCGCGACGGGAAGCAGGCTGCACGGCTGCTCCCGGAGCGTTTTGACCTGAACCCGGAGTCCACACACCATGTCGCTCAAGTCCATGCTTCGCGGTACCGCCGTCGCCACGCTGCTCCTCGCCGTGCCCGTGCTCGCCCAGACGGCCGCGCCGTCCGACTCCAACGCCGGCCAGTGCGAGGGCCGCCGGGGCAAGCACGGCGGCGGGGGCCACAAGTTCGGCCGCATGGATCACCGGCTGGACAAGCAGGTCGCCGAAGGGCGCCTGACGCAGGCCCAGGCGGACGGCTTCAAGGCGGAGGCCAAGCAGCTCCACGAGGAGATGAAGGCCGCGCGCGCCTCCAGCAACGGCCAGGTCGACGAGACCACGCGCTCGCAGTTCAAGGAGCGCCGCAAGGCGCTGAAGGAGAAGATCAAGGCGGCGCTGGCGCCCACGCAGCAGGGCGCCTGAGGTCCCACCGTGATTGGGGAACGTGACGCGAGGGCCCCGGCCGGCACAGACTGACCGGGCCCTTACGTCCGCGGGAGTCCCCATGCTTCGCAGTCTCCTCGTCGCCCTCGTCGCACTGACCGCCGGCTGTCGCGCGCACTCCAGCGCGCCCCAGGCGGAAGCGGCGCAGGCCCCGGTGGGCGCGCCGGACGCGGCGGAGTCACCGGTGGAGCTGGTGGCGGACAAGGAGCTCCAGCGCGTGCAGAAGCGCGCGCAGTACATCGTCGAATCGGAGAAGGGCACCACCAGCGCCACGGACCTGCTGCAGGCGCGTCCGGACGTGGACCGCTCGCGGGTGAACGGGGTCTTCACCGTGCCGCGCGGCAACGCCTGGTACTCCGTCTTCGGCCGCTTCAATCCGCAGGACGCGTTCGTTCCCGCGTACGCGTACCGCGCGCCCATCGAGTTCTCCGGCGAGATGGAGGACTTCCCCGTCGAGTCCCTGCCCGAAGGCATGGACGCCCTGGCCCGCGCAGCGAGCGCCGCCTGCGAGCGCGTCTACCAGGTGCACGGCCGCAAGCAGCTCAAGCCCGTCGTGCTGGAGGAGGACGACGGCATCACCGTCTACGTGCTCCAGGGCTTCGACGACTCGAACCTGTACCTGCTGGGCGGCGACTTCCGCTTCAAGTTCAGCAAGGACGGCCGTCAGAAGCTCCAGGAGCTGCCCCTGCACCAGGGGCTCATCCCCGTGTCGGTCGCGCCGGACGCGGACGGCGAGCGGCCCCAGTTCTCCGCGCACGCGCACGTGCTCTTCCCGGGGCCGCTGGAGACGGAGCTCGCGCTGGTGATGCTCCATCCCGCGCTGGGCGGCCTCTTCGTGGGCGTGGAGGACCAGGACCGCGTCTACGCACTGTCGCCGGATGGCACCATCCGCGAGGTGCGCCTGAGCCGCGAGGAGGTCCTGCGTGAGCTGCGGCCGGACGGCACCTTCGCACCGCCCGAGGAGCTGAACGTCGCACCGGAGCCCGGCGCGGACGTGGTGCTCTGAACAGCTCCTGGCTCCGCAGTGTTGAGCTTCGTTCACGTCCTTCCCGGCGGTCCGTCATGGCCAGGGGGCGGAGTGCTTGAGTTCGCGCCCTCACGACAGGAGAACACGGATGGCCTTGCAGAACGACTACCAGGACGTGCTGGACGTGGCGAAGAACGTGGGCGCGAAGGTCGAAGCGCGCGAGGAGAACGGCAAGCTCATCATCAAGGGCACCGTCGACCACGCCTTCGACCGCGATCGCATGTGGGATCAGATCAAGGCGAAGCACCCGAAGTGGAACGATGAAATCATGGTCATGCTCACCGTGACCCACGAGGAGCCCTACGGCGTGCACACCGTGAAGTCCGGCGACACGCTCAGCAAGCTGGCCAAGGACATCTACGGGGACATGAAGCTGTACACGAAGATCTTCGAGGCCAACAAGGATCAGCTCAAGGACCCGGACCACATCAAGGTGGGCCAGGTCCTCAAGCTGCCGCCGAAGACCATCGCCAACCGCGCCTGAGTCTCAGCGCTCCCGCTTGCCGGTGGACCGCTGCTTCGCGGCCCGCCGGCCTGGTGGCTCAAGGGCAGTACGGGCACTCCACCGTCGCTTCGAGCGAGTCGTAGACGAGGCAGTTCTGGTCCGCGGCGCTGTCGTTCTTCTGCTGGCAGCGGTAGTTCCACACGGAAGCGCACTGCGTGTAGACCTGCGCGTCGCCGGTGGGGCCCTGGTAGGTGGACGTGCAGGTGCCGCCCGAGCTTCCACCCGACACGGTGCAGCTGTTGGGGTCGGTGTTGCTCGTGCACTTGAGGCTGGAGCAGTTGGTGCCGCTGCCCATCCACTTGCCCGAACAGCTGGAGGCCGAGGTGCGCTGATCACAGAGCACACGGTTCAGGTTCGAATCGTAGTAGGCGCACGCGCCGTTGCCGCTGCCGCCACCGCCGCCGCCGCCACCACCGCCGGAAGGCGTTCCCCAGCTCCAGTCGGGCGTCCTCGGCTCGGAGAAGCTGTTCAGCGACACCTCGCCGTCAGAGAAGCCCACGTCCTCGCACGAGTCGCCGTCGAAGTAGCCGCAGTAGTCCCAGCCGTCGCACCAGAAGTCGCGGCACTCGTCTTCGGTGTCCTCATTGCAGAAATAGATGGACGAGCCATGGACGCAGGCGCCCTGAGTGGGGAAGCACCCGGGCATCACGAGGCCCACGGCGAGGAACAGGAGGACAGCGGACACAACGCCCGTGAGCGGACGAGGAGATGGGGTCATGCCGCCGGAATGTAGCGTCAATTGGATGCGGGATTCAGCAGCCGCGATGCCACCGGAGGACTAGATGCCCCGCAGGCGCGCGGCCCATGCCAGGTACGCGCCGCGCGGATCCACGAGCGGATCCCGGAAGAGGGCGCGGATGTCGGCGATGTCCACCTGACCGGCGTCGAAGGCCCGGTAGAGGCTGTCCCCCAGGAGGTAGCCGAGCGCGTGGCTGACGCCGTGGAACAGGCGGTCGCGGCGCAGGGGGAGGAGCTTCACGGCCTCGTCGGGGGCCTCGGACTCCGTGGCCTTGTGGGCGAGGACGAAGGCGGCGATCTGCCGCTCCAGGCCCCGGGCCTCGCCGAAGCGCTTCGCCCACTCCGTGACGTTGGGGCAGGTGCGGCGCGGGTTGATCAGCTTGGAGCCGAAGAAGCCCAGGGCCTCTTCCAGACAGCGTGCGTAGAAGGCCTCGGACGCGCCGCGCGGGGCGTCCATGGCGTCGCCCACGGCGCAGTGGCGCACGAAGTGGGCGGCCTCCTCCGCGGCGTGGTTCAGGGACAATGACGCGAGGTAGGCCGTGCGCGCGCGCGGGATGTAGCCGCTCTCGCGCGACAGGATGTGCTTGCGCAGCTGGGACAGCTCCGCCTGCGTGAAGCGGCCGCGCCGACGGATGCGGGCGAGCACGTCGCCATCCGCCGCCGTCGTCACCTCCACCGAGTCCAGTTCGCGCCCGACGGACACGCCCGCGAGCCCACCGATGAGCTCCGCCATGTCCCGGAAGCGCTCCGCGGCGCTGCGGTCCAACAGGGGCGCGTCGTCGCCTTCGGCCTCCAGGTAGTCCAGGAAGCTCTGCTGGCAGAGGACGGGCGAAGCGTTCATCAGGCACAGCGCGCCGTCCGCCAGCTCCACGGCCTCCGCGCTGCCCAGCCGGCCTTCGCGCGCGAGGCGCCACCAGAGGCCTTCGGCGTTCTGGTACACGACGAGGCCGCGGCGCGGATGGGTGTCTCCCAACGCGCGCTCCACCTGCGCGGGCAGGTGGCAGGGCGCTGCATGGAACTGGCCCACCAGCACCATCACCAGCGGGACGTCCTCCGCGCGGGCCACGCGGGCGATGCGCTCCGCGGCGAAGGCGTCGCGCAGCGCGAGCGAACGCTCTCCCTGGGCCCGCCGGTCGATGGCGGCCACCTGGAGCTTGAGGCGCTTCGCGAAGGCCAGCACGGCGCGGATGCCGGCGCCGGGACCGAAGCCCGGGGTGGGACCATGGCCCAGCCGGGACATCAGGGTGCGCTCGGGCAGGCGTCCCGCGAGGTACGCGTCGAGCGCGGCCTGATGACGGCCCTCCACGCACTCGAGCGCCAGCACGACGCGGCGGCCGGAGGCGAGGGCGCGTTCGGCGAGGTCCAGGTAGGTCTGCTGGGCGAGCGGCAGCGTGTGGTAGTCGCCGACGTAGACGAGGTCCGACGCCGCGATGCGCTGGTGCACGTGGGTCAGGGAGACCACGCTCTGGTAGGTGCTCGTGCGCCGGCGGTACCGGGCCTCGTAGGCGCGGAAGGCTTCGGTGCGGCCTTCGACCACCCGGGCGATCTGGGCGCGTTGGCGGCGGAAGAGGGCGAGGTGAAGGGCAAGCGACGCGCGCATGGAGCGACAGGCACCGTCGCATGCGCTCGCGGGGGCGGCAAAAAATCGGCGGGACGCGGGAAGGTGGCTTGCTTGACTCGCATGGCCCTGCAACGGACCATCGCCGTCAATCTTGCAGACCGTTCTTCCTCGCACGCTCATCCTCTGTGCCGTGGTGTTCGCCGCGGCCCCCGTCCACGCGCAAGAGGCCGCGCTGCTGCACGCATCGCCGCCGCGCTCCGAGGCCCGACAGCCCCTCCAGCTGGATGCGACGCTGGTGGATGGCGCCAAGGTGCTGGAGCTCTTCGTCCGCTATCGCGGCCCGGGCGAGCCGTACGTCCAGGTCTCCATGGAGCGGCAGTACGGAGACCTGTACCGCGCGGTGATTCCCGCCGAGCACATGGTGCCACCCGGAGTGGAGTACTTCGTCGAAGCGGCGATGGTGAATGGGGAGCGCGCGCCGCTCTTCATGTCCGCGCTCCGGCCCGCGAGGGTGATGGTGGGGACGCAGACCGCTGAGCCCCCGCCGGTCCGCGCGCCGCCGGTCCGCAAGGGGACCCGTGACGCACCGAGGTCCACGCCCGACATCGATGCCTTCGCGCCGCCGTCGGGGGCAGGGGAGGACGATGACTCGGGGAGCGCTCCGACTCCGCCTCCTCCCGCGGGTCGTCCGGATGGAACGGGCGCACGCACGGGGACCACCGATTCGCGGACTTCGAATCGAACGGACAGCGTGGACTCCCGTCCGGGAGCTTCCGACCCGCGAGCATCGAGCACTCCCAGCGGTACGGATCCACGTGCCTCAAGCCGCACGGGCGGTGCGGACCCGCGTGCTTCGAACCGCACGGACGCGTCCGATCCACGCGCTTCGAGCCGCACGGACGGCACGGATTCGCGAGCCCCAAGCCGCACGGACGGCACGGATTCGCGCACGGCCCGAACGGACGGTTCGCGCGCGCCGACCCGAACGGACACGGCCGACCCTCGCGCTTCGGCTCGCGCGAGCGGTACGGACTCGCGGGCTCCCGGCCGTGCTGACGGAAGCAACGCGCGCGCTTCCAGCTCCGACGACGCCATGGCCGCGCTCAACGCGGACCTTCCTCCGGAGCCTCGCGCTTCCTCCTCCCCCAGCGCCATGGACGACGACCTGGCGCTCTACAGCGCGGAGGACGTGCTCGCGGTGACGACCCTCCAGGAGGCGTCTGTCCGCACCGTGCCGGCCATCGGTGCCTCCTTCAACCGCGCGCAGATGATTGCCCTGGGTGCCCGCACGGTGGCGGACGTGCTGGACGTGGTGCCCGGCGTGTCCGTCAGCCGCGACGTGCAGGGCTTCCACCGCACCGCCATCCGGGGCCTGCGCAACGACGCGGAGGTGCTCTTCCTCCTCGACGGCCACCGCCTCAACAACTTCTTCGACGGCAAGGCGCTCATGAACCTGCCGGTGGAGAACCTGGAGCGCATCGAGGTCATCCGCGGCCCCGGCTCCGCCGTCTACGGCGCGGGCGCGTTCCAGGGCGTCGTCAACCTCGTCACCAACCACGCCGACGGCGTCCGCGGCGCCATCACCACCGGCGGTGTTCCTCGCGACGACGGCCGCCTGGCGCTCGCCACCGACGGCCATCTGTCCGCCGCGCACACCACCGGTGACCTGCGCCTGTTCGCGGACCTGGACCTCTGGACGCAGGAAGGCGACTCGCTGGTCATCGACCACGACGCGCTCGATGACGAGTCCGTGGCTCAGGGCCTTCGCGACGTGGACCAGCCCGCGGGCCGCACCCGTGACGGCCGCTTCCTCCTCAACGCGGGCGGAGGCGTGTCCTACGGTCTGGACAGCGCCGGCCGCGTGGGCATCACCGCGCGCTACCTCTCCGAGAAGCGCGATGCGCTCGTCGGCCTGTTCGACACCGTGGGCAACGACTCCCAGCTGTCCTGGGACGTGCTCCTCGCGGACCTCACCTGGGAGCGGCCCCTCTCCGACGGCGGCCAGGTGCGCGCCCGGCTGGGCTTCGATCAGCAGTCCACCGACCGCATGTTCCAGCTCACGCCCTTGGAGTTCCGCACCGGTGACGGCGCGGACCGCCTCTTCCCCGAGGGACTCCAGGAGCAGACGCAGGTCACCGTGCGCACCGTGACGGCCTCCGTGGACGCGGACCTCGCGCTGACGAAGGAGAACCACCTCACCCTGGGCTTCGTCGCCGAACAGCAGTCGCTGTCCCAGTACGACTACACCACGAACTACACGCTCGACGGCCGCCTGCGCCCCAGCCCCGCCGCCCCTGAAGGGCTGGTGGACCTCACGAAGGGCGCGGCCTCCCGCCGCCTCAACCTGGGCCTCTCCGCGCAGGACCAGTGGACCGTGCTCTCCGCGCTCACGCTCACCTTCGGTCTGCGCCTGGACGCCATCCAGCTTCCCGACGCGGAGGCGTCAGGAACGCTCGACGCCAGCAAGATGGTGGTGCGGGTCAACCCGCGCGTGGGCCTGGTCATCGCCGCGTCGGACGCGCTGGTGCTCAAGGCGCTGTACGGCCGAGCCTTCCGCGCCCCCACGCCCCAGGAGCTGGTCGAGCGCATCCCCGACACCGACTACAACCAGGGCCGCTTCGAGGGAAACCCGCTCCTGAAGCCCACCACCGTGGACACCTTCGAGCTGGGCATGGACCTGGTCCAGGCCGCGGGCGACACCCGCGTGCGCGTGCGCGCCAACGCCTTCCTGCAGAACTTCGCCTCGCCCATCACCCCGGTGGACACCAGCGGCAACATCGTCCCCCTGCGCAACCGCGAGCTGGGCGTGCGCGTGTACGGCGTGGAGGCGGAGGCCCGCCTGGAGGCGTCCAAGCGCGCCGCCGCGTGGGTCAACGCCAGCCTGTCCCGCGCGCAGGACCTGGAGGTGCCGGAGCAGGCCCGGCTGCTCACGGACGTGCCCCAGGCGCGCTTCAACGCGGGCGTGTCCATGCCCCTGGGGGACTGGGTGAACCTGGACGTGGTGGTGCGCTCCGGCGCCGAGCGGCGCAACAACAACCGCTCCACGCTGGAGCTCATCCGCCGCTATGAGATTCCCGCGTACAGCCTCATCACCGCGCAGCTGCGCACCGAGCCCATCTGGGAGCACTTCGAGGTGACGCTCTACGCACAGAACCTCTTCGACCACGACCTGCGCGACGACGTGCCCCGGCCGGACCGCGTCACCGGCCTGCTGCCGCGCGAGGGCGTGTCCGGCTACCTCACCCTGAGGGCCTTCTACTGATGGACCGCCGCCACCTCACCGCCGCGCTCGCGGCACTCACGCTCTTGCCCGGGTGCCTCGCGTACAACGACTCCTGCACCCCGCTGGTGGACGACCCCGACGCCGTCGTGGGCTACCTGGGCGAGGAGGTCCAGCTGGGCTCCGCCTTCACCCGCCACGACAACAACGCGCTGGGGCAGCTGGCCGCGGACGCGTTCCTCCACGCGGAGGATGGCGCCTCGAAGGCCACGGAGCTGGGCATCATCAACGGCGGCTCGCTGCGCGACGAGGGCCTGTGCGTCACCCGCACGTCCCTGCGCACGGGGCCGCTCACCGACGGCGTCCTGCACGAGGTCATCCTCTTCGAAAACCTCGTCGTGACGGTGGACCTCACGGAGAAGCAGCTCGTGGACCTCTTCGAGCACTCCGTGGAGACGCTGGCCGTGGAGGGGCAGGCCATCGTGTCTCCGTCCGGCGCGTTCCTCCACGTGTCCGACGGCACCAGCATGCGCGTGGACTGCGCGCGTGCGGCGGGCCAGCGCGTGACGGAGCTGCGCGTGCGCGGCCGCGCCGTGTCCATCCCCGCGCGCGACGACGCGTCCATCCGCTACCGGGTGGCGATGTCCACGTTCCTGCTGTCAGGAGGGGACGGCTACGGCGGCATCCTGGGCAACGCGGGTCAGGACCCGGACCGCAACCCGGTGACCGCGCGCAAGCTGGGCGGCACGGACGCCAACATCGCGGCGGCGTACATGAAGAGCACGTACCCCAGCCCGGTCCAGGCGCTGAAGGAAGCCCCGCGCATCGTCTTCGCTAACTGTGCCCGGCCCTCCCGGCCCGCCCCGCGCTGACGTCTCGCGCGGTGTCGGACTTACGGGGGCCGGGGTGGATGGAGCCCTACGGCTTCGAGGGCTCGTCCGAGGATGCCGGGGCGCTGGACGTCACCACCGCGGGAGCGGAGGTGGCTGTCTGCGCCGCGGCGGCCACCGGCCGTGGAGGCAGGGGGCCCAGCACGTCGTTGACCGAGGGCATGCGGCGGATGTCAGCGCGGGCGACCTTCCATGCCTGCTGGACGATCCACGACAGGGAACGATCCTGCCGCGTTGCCTCACGCTGGATCTCTTCCAGCATGTCCTCGGGAAAGTAGAGGGATTGCTTGCGGTGATCCGTGGTGGCCATTGCCCTGCCTTACGGCCTTTCTTCGCGCGGGTCCGTGCGCTCGTCGCCCGTGACGTCATTCACGGCAGGGAACGACTTGATGCGGTCGCGGGCGATCTTCCAGGCCTGCTGCACCACCCAAGAGAGAGAACGGTCCTGCCGGTTCGCTTCCTCCTGGATCTCCTTCAGCATCTCCTCGGGGAAGTACAGCGACTGCTTGCGCTTGTCGGTGCCTGCCATGCCTGGGTCTCCGGGGCGGATTCGAGGTGACGACCTGAACACACCGGAGCGGTTATCCGACAGACGCCCTGAAGGGTCAACGGTTTCGGAGCACTCAAGCGTGCGCCCGAGGGCTGAACGCTCCACTTCCGACAAAGAGTGCCCCGGTCAAAAAAGTGAAACGCCCCGGCCTCCACAGGGGAGACCGGGGCGCTTCGGAAAGAGGGACCGCAGGGAGCGAATCTCCGAGCGGCCCCGTGGACCCAGAGGGGGAGGGGGGGGACCCCTAGGTCCAACGTCATGAAGTCCAGAACGTCCGACCAACAACCGCGAAGCGCCGTTCTATTTCCGCCCCGCGTCCTTCCGTTGTGGGAATCATGGAATGCATCCCCACGCCTTCCGTCACCGCGAATCTGTAACCCGGTCATCTGACACTCCATTCCGAACGCTGGCGCCATGCCTCGCGCGTCTCCTGAAAGCTCCTCGCTGCCCGGCAGGCTCGCCCGCTCGTATGCCGAGCACGGCGCCCGTTCGCGCTCGGTGCTGCTGGCCGTCTCCGGAGGCGCGGACTCCACCGCGCTCCTCGTCGGAACGGCGCGCGTGCGCGAGGCGCTGGCGCTGCACGTGGAGGTGGCGACAGTGGACCACGGTCTCCGGGCGGAGGCCGCTGAGGAGGTGACCTCCGTCGTAGGTCTGGCCGAGCGCCTGGGGCTGACCTGCCACGTCCGGCGGCTCGCGCTGTCGCCCGGGGCGGGGCTGGAGGCGCGGGCGCGCGCGGGGAGGTACGCGACCCTGGAGGTCCTGCGACAGGAGCGCGGCCTGGACTTCGTGGCCACCGGCCACACGCTCAATGACCAGGCGGAGACGCTGCTGATGCGCCTGTCCCGGGGAACGGCGCTCCGGGGCGCACGCTCCATCCACGCCCGTGCTGCCACGCTCCTCCGCCCGTTGCTCGCGTGCTCGCGCGAGGACGTGCTCGCCTTCCTGACCACCGAGGAGGTGGGGTTCGTGGTGGATCCGATGAACGCGGACCCGTCCTTCTTCCGCACGCGTGTGCGCCAGGACGTGCTGCCCGCGCTGAACCGCGCGGCGGGTTTCAGCACCGTGGAGCACCTGGCCACCTTCGCGCGGCTCGCCTCCGAGGACGAAGCCCTGCTCGATGGGCTGGCGGACGCGGCGTGGGAGCGGCTGGCGCTGCCCGGGGGCGGCCTGGACGCCGTGGGGCTTCGCGCGCTGGAGCCTCCGCTGTGGCGCCGCGTGCTCGCACGGCTGCTGGGCACGGCGGGCGCCCGGGTGGACCACGCAACGCTGGAGCGCGCGCGGGAGGTGGTGGCGCGCGGGGGTGTCATTCCTCTGAGCGACGGCTTCCTCCTGAAGGCCACCGGCGGGCGGGTGCGGTGTGTGGGACCTGGAGGGGAATCACCGCCCGCGCCGTTGGTGCTCGCGGGGCCGGGGGCCCAGGGGGACTTCGGCGCGTGGCGCTTCCAGGTGGCCGCGGAAGGATTTCCGCCCCCAGGCGTGTTGGCCTTGATGTTGGAGGAGGGGACGGCGTGGCCACTCACGGTGCGTTCGAGAAAGCAGGGCGACCGCGTCCGGACGCGTGCGGGCCACCGCAAGGTGCAGGACGTGATGGTGGATGCCCGCGTTCCTTCGGAGGCGCGCGACGCGCAGCCGGTGGTGGTGGACGCGCGCGGGGAACCGCTGTGGCTTCCCGGCGTCCTGCCGCGCTTCGTCGAACCGGGTGCGGCTTCGCGCGAGGTGGCTTCCCGACACTCGCTGTGGGCCTTTCCTCCGCTCACGAGCGAACGGAAGACCCCTCCGTTATAGAGTCGAAGCTTCGAAACGGGGGGATGGTCGCGGTCCCCTAAATAGTTGAGGGCTTTTTGCTGTTGCTGATACGGTCCGTCGCTGGCCTGCACACGGGCGGGCGCCGGGCACATGACGAACTTCGCCAGGGTTCCTCCTGGCACGGCCCTCATCCCGCCGAGTACCGAAAGGGCAGCTGAAACGTGCGTTCGACCTACAAGACCATCGGGCTCTGGGTCATCCTGATCGTCCTCTTCGTCGCCTTCTACAATTTCTTCTCGCAAGGCAACGAGCAGGTGCAGGAACCGACCTTCACCCAGCTTCTGACCAAGGTGGAGGAGAAGAAGGTCCGTGCCGTCTCCGTCAAGGGCAATACCTACTCCGGTACGTTCAGCGACTCGAACGACAAGTTCCGGACGACGGGGCCCCCGCCGGACGTGGCCGTGCTCAACCAGCTCCGCGCCTCCGGCGTGGACGTGAAGTACGAGCGCGAGGAGCAGAACAGCCTCTGGCTGACCATCCTCGGGCAGTGGATGCCCGTCGTCTTCCTGTTCCTGTTCTTCATCTTCTTCATGCGCCAGCTCCAGGGCGGCAGCGGCAAGGCGATGACGTTCGGGAAGTCGAAGGCGAAGCTCCTCAGCGAAAGCCACAACAAGGTCACGTTCGCGGACGTGGCCGGCGTGGACGAGTGCAAGGAGGAGCTGGAGGAGATCGTCGCCTTCCTCAAGGACCCCAAGAAGTTCACCAAGCTGGGCGGCCGCATCCCCAAGGGCGTCCTGATGATGGGCCCTCCGGGTACGGGCAAGACGCTGCTCGCCCGCGCGGTGGCCGGTGAAGCGGGCGTCCCGTTCTTCTCCATCTCCGGCTCGGACTTCGTGGAGATGTTCGTGGGCGTCGGCGCCAGCCGCGTGCGCGACCTCTTCGAGCAGGGCAAGAAGAACGCCCCCTGCATCATCTTCATCGACGAAATCGACGCCGTGGGCCGCCACCGTGGCGCGGGCCTGGGCGGCGGTCACGACGAGCGTGAGCAGACGCTCAACCAGCTGCTGGTGGAGATGGACGGCTTCGAGTCCAACGACGGCGTCATCCTCATCGCCGCCACCAACCGTCCGGACGTGTTGGACCCGGCGCTCCAGCGCCCGGGCCGCTTCGACCGCCGCATCATCGTTCCCCGTCCGGACCTCAAGGGCCGCCTGGGCGTGCTGAAGGTGCACACCCGCCGCGTGCCGCTGGCCCCGGAGGTGGAGCTGGAGGTCATCGCCCGCGGAACGCCCGGCATGACGGGCGCGGACCTGGAGAACCTGGTCAACGAGTCGGCCCTGATGGCCGCGCGCCAGAACAAGGAGCGCGTGGACCTGGCGGACTTCGAGCAGGCGAAGGACAAGGTCTTCATGGGCCCGGAGCGCCGGTCCATGATCATGACCGACAAGGAGAAGCGGAACACGGCCGTCCACGAGGCCGGTCACGCGCTCCTCGCCAAGCTGCTGCCCGGCTGCGACCCGCTGCACAAGGTCACCATCATCCCGCGCGGTCAGGCCCTGGGCGTCACCTGGAGCCTGCCCACCGAGGACAAGGTGAACGGCTACCGCAAGCAGATCCTCGACCAGATCACCATGGCCATGGGTGGCCGCATCGCCGAAGAGCTCATGTTCAACGAGATGAGCAGCGGCGCGGCGAACGACATCGAGCGGGCGACGGAGACGGCGCGCGCCATGGTGTGCCGCTGGGGCATGAGCGAGAAGATGGGCCCGCTGGCGTTCGGCAAGAGCGACGGTGAGGTCTTCCTGGGCCGCGACTTCAACTCGTCCAAGGACTACTCCGAGGACACCGCCCGGCAGATCGACATGGAGGTCCGCAGCATCGTCGTGGGCTGCTACACGACGGGCAAGCAGCTGCTCACGGACAAGCTGGACGTGCTCCAGCGCGTGTCCGACGCCCTGGTGGAGTACGAGACGCTCGACGCCGAGGACGTGAACATCATCCTCCAGGGTGGCCAGCTCACCCGTGAGCGCCCGGCGCCGCGCGTGAGCTCCTCGCCGAAGCCGACGGAGAAGAAGGACAAGCGGAAGATCCTCGACGCGCTCGAGGGCCTGCCCAACATGGAGCCGAAGAAGGCGTAACGCCTCTCAAGGCTTCCTCCTGAAGTGACGAAGGCCCTTCCCGCGTATCGGGGAGGGCCTTCTGCTTTTCGCCGTGACGCCCTGCGCGTTCCAGTCGTCCTCACTTCCCTGGACCCGGCGAAGCGGCGACACTGATTCACCGCCGTCCTCACGCTTTGAAGGGGTCCTGACCGTGCTGCGCGCACGCCTCATCTCCCGCGACCGCCCCGACGACCTGTCGCTGGTCCTCCGCCGCCTGAACCTGTCGCCCCGCAACCGCGAGCACCTGGCGCGCGAGCTGGGCTACGCGCACGTGCTCGTCACCGGGGGCCGTCCCTCCTACGAGGAGGAGCTGGTGCCGCCGTACGGCTCCAAGGAGCGGGAGAAGCTGCCCACCTGGACGCCGGGCGGACACGTGGACCACCCCGGCGAGGTGCTCCTATCCGGCAGCCGCCAGCAGTTCGACCGGCTGATCTCGCTCGCCCGCAAGTCCCCTCGCACGGACGGCCTGGCGCGGGCCCTGGAGGAGGCGCTGTCCCCCGCGCCCATGCCGGCGCTGACCTTGAGCGGGCGGCGGTTCGAGTGGGGCACGCGCACGTACCTCATGGGCGTGGTGAACGTGACGCCGGACAGCTTCTCCGACGGCGGCAGTTTCCCGGACGCGGCCAGCGCCGTGGAGCACGCCATGAAGCTGGTGGACGCGGGCGCGGACATCCTGGACGTGGGCGGCGAGTCCACCCGGCCGGGCTCGCTCCCGGTGTCCGCGGACGAGGAGCTCTCGCGCATCCTCCAGGTGGTGGAGGGCATCAAGCGCCGCTCCACCGTGCCCATCTCCGTGGACACCACGAAGGCGGCGGTGGCGAAGGAGGCGCTCAAGGCCGGCGCCCACCTCATCAACGACGTCACCGGCTTCCACTCGGAGCCGGCGTTGGCCGGCGTGGTGGCCGCCGCGGGCGCGGCGTGTTGCCTCATGCACACCCAGGGCATGCCGAAGACGATGCAGCAGGACCCTCGTTACCAGGACGTCGTGGGCGAGGTGATGGACTACCTGGAGGAGGGGATGTTCCAGGCCACCGAGGCGGGCATCCCTCGCGAGCGCATCCTCCTGGACCCAGGCATCGGGTTCGGCAAGACGCTGGAGCACAACCTCTTCCTCCTGCGCCGTCTGGAGGAGCTGCGGGGGCTGGGGCAGCCCCTGCTGGTGGGCACCAGCCGCAAGTCCTTCCTCGGGAAGCTGACGGGCGGCAAGGGCCCCCAGGAGCGCCTGGCGGCCACCCTGGGCTCCGTGGCGGCCATGGCCGTCCTGGGCGGCGCGGACGTGGTGCGGGTGCACGACGTGGGCGAGGCGCGGGACGCGCTGGCGGTGGCGGACGCCATCCGGCGGGCTCGGGGTGGCGGCGACCTGTACGGCGGCTGACGGGGGCAAGCCCCAACGTCGTAAACAGGCCAGGTCCGCACGCCTGGGCGCTTGCCTGGGTGACACCGCATCCCTAGCTTCGGGCCCACGTGCCGGACGGGGTATAAGCCCCGGACGCGAGTGGCCGGAGCCCTTCCGGCAATGGGAAAGGTGGAGCGGCACACATGGCGTACAGGATGGACATGCCCCCCAAGGAAGCTCAGAAGACGGAGCGGCTGTTCGGCACGGACGGCGTTCGTGGCGTGGCCAACGTCTATCCAATGACGGCCGAGGTCGCGATGAAGCTCGGCCGCGCCCTGGCGTACCTCATCCGCAGCGGTCCGCACCGCCACCGGGTCATCGTGGGCAAGGACACGCGCCTCTCCGGCTACATGCTGGAGCAGGCCCTGTCCGCCGGCCTCATCTCCATGGGCGTCGACGTGGAGCAGGTGGGCCCGCTGCCCACGCCTGGCATCTCCAACCTCACCACGTCCATGCGCGCGGACGCGGGCGCCGTCATCTCGGCGTCCCACAACCCGTACCAGGACAACGGCATCAAGTTCTTCTGGCGCGACGGCTTCAAGCTGCCGGACGAGACGGAAGCCAAGATTGAAGAGCTGGTCTCCAGCGGCGAAATCGACAACATCCGCCCCACGGCGACCAAGATTGGCCGGGCCATCCGCCTGGACGACGCGCGCGGCCGCTACATCGTCTACCTGAAGGCCACGTTCCCCCGCGAGCTGACGCTGGAGGGGATGACCATCGTGGTGGACTGCGCCAACGGCGCGGCGTACCGCACGGCGCCCGCGGTGCTGGAGGAGCTGGGCGCGAAGGTCATCGCGCTGGGCGTGTCCCCGGATGGCAAGAACATCAACCACAAGTGCGGCGCGCTCCACCCGGAGGGCCTGGCCAAGGCGGTGGTGAAGCACGGCGCCCACCTGGGCGTCGCGCTGGACGGCGACGCGGACCGCCTCATCGTCGTGGACGAGAAGGGCAACGTCGTGGACGGCGATGCCATCATGGCCATCTGCACGGGTGAGCTCGTCGCGCGCAAGGAGCTGAAGAAGAAGACGCTCGTCTCCACGGTGATGAGCAACATCGGCCTGGAGCGCGCGGTGTCCCAGTGGGGCGTGAAGGTGGTCCGCACGCGCGTGGGCGACCGGCACGTCGTGGACGAGATGCGCCGCAATGGCTACAGCCTGGGCGGCGAGCAGAGCGGCCACCTCATCTTCCTGAACCACACCACCACGGGCGATGGCACGCTCGCGGCGCTGCAGCTGCTGGCCGTGATGTGCCGCCAGCAGAAGCCGCTGTCGGAGCTGGCCTCCATCTTCCAGCCGGTGCCGCAGACGCTGCTCAACGTCGTGGTGAAGCAGAAGCGCGAGCTGGGTGAGCTGCCCACGGTGATGAAGGCCATCAAGAACGTGGAGCAGAAGCTGGGCAACAACGGCCGCGTGCTGGTGCGCTTCTCCGGCACGGAGCCCAAGGCCCGCGTGCTGATTGAAGGCGAGGACGCGGCGCGCAACGAGGCGTACGCCCGCGAAATCGTCGAGGCGCTCTCCAAGGCGCTCAACGGTTAGCGACAGCGGTTGACTTCCGGACGCCGGCCACGAATAGAGGGGCCGGCGCGGGCCCGGGTCCCTGGACAATCCCGCACCGCGCCAGCGCAAGGAGCGGGACGATGGGACAGCGACTGGGTGTCAACGTGGATCACGTGGCGACGCTGCGGCAGGCGCGGCGCACCGTGTATCCGGATCCGGTGACGGCCGCGGCGATGGCGGAGCTGGCCGGCGCCCGGCAGATCACCATCCACCTGCGCGAGGACCGGCGCCACATCCAGGACAGGGATCTGCGCATCCTCCGTGAGACGGTGCAGACGCTCCTGAACCTGGAGATGGCCGCCACCGCGGAGATGGTGAAGATCGCCTACGAGTACAAGCCGGACGTGGTGACGCTCGTCCCCGAGCGGCGCGAGGAGCTCACCACCGAGGGCGGCCTGGAAGTGGCCGGCCAGCGCGAGTCCATCGCGAAGATCATCAAGAACCTCAAGGACGGGGAGATCGCCGTCTCGCTGTTCATCGATCCGGACCTGGACCAGGTGCGCGCGTCGCACAAGGTGAACGCGGACCGGATCGAGCTGCACACGGGCCGCTACTGCGAGGCGCGCAACGAGAAGGAGCGCGCGCGGGAGCTGGCGCGCATCGTGGACGCGGCCAAGGCGAGCGCCAAGCTGGGCATGGGCGTGGCCGCCGGGCACGGGCTCAACTACGACAACGTGCAGGCCATCGCTCGCATCCAGGAGATCGACGAGCTGAACATCGGGCACGCCATCGTGGCGCGCGCGGTGCTGGTGGGCTTCGAGCGCGCGGTGCGTGAGATGCTCGAACTGATGCGCGACCCGGGGTAGGCCCGCATGCCCATCGTCGGACTGGGGTTGGACCTCTGCTCCATCGAGCGCATCCAGCGCATCCTCGAAGGTCCGCGCGCGGAGGCATTCCTCACGCGCGTGTACACCGACGGTGAGCGCGCGTACTGCGCGCCCCGGCACGACGCGGCCAGCGCGTACGCGGCGAGGTTCGCGGCGAAGGAGGCGCTGGTGAAGGCGATGGGCGTGCCTCCGGGCGTGAAGTGGCGGGACATGGAGGTGGTGCGCGAGGGCGGTCCGCCGCGCTTCGTGCTCTCCGGCGTGGCCCGTGAAGTGATGGAAGCGCGGGGGTGGGACGCGATGCTCGCGCTCACCCATGATGCCGGCGTGGCCGCGGCCACGGTGGTGCTCCAGACGAAGTAGGGAGGTTGGAAGCCATGCAGCGCGTGCTCACCGCGAACCAGATGCGAGAGGCCGAGAAGGCCGCCCAGGATCAGCACGGGATGCCGTCCGGGCTGTTGATGGAGAACGCGGGCCGTGCGCTCGCGGAAGCCGCCCGGAGCATCGCGGGCGCGGGCGGGCGCTTCACGGTGCTCTGCGGCCCCGGCAACAACGGCGGGGACGGCCTGGTCGCCGCACGCTTCCTCTTGGAGGGAGGCGCCCGGGTGGTGGTGTCGCTGGTGGGGGACACCGGCAAGCTCACGTCGGAGGCGAAGCGCAACCTCCAGGCGCTGGAGGGCTTCGGTGAGTCGCCGCGCGCCTTCGAGGCGCTGCCGGAGGCGGGCCCGGGCGACGTGGTGGTGGACGCCCTCTTCGGCACCGGCCTGAAGCGCGCGCCGGAGGGCGTCTTCGCGGACGCCATCGGCACGGTCGCGCGGTGGCGGCGCGCGGGGGCGAAGGTGGTGGCCGCGGACGTGCCCTCTGGCCTCCAGAGCGACACGGCGGAGCCCTTCTCGCCGTGCGTGGAGGCGGACGTCACGGTGGCCTTCGGCTTCGTGAAGCCCGCGCATGAGCTGGAGCCCGGCGCGTCGCTGTGCGGCGACGTGCGGCGCGTGGACATCGGCCTGGGTGGTGAGTCCACTCGCGCGGTGTCCGGCGCGGAGCTGTTCCGCGTGGAGGAGAAGGACGCGCGTGAGGCGCTGCCCAAGCGCCGCGCGGATTCGCACAAGGGCACCTACGGCCACGTGCTGGTGGTGGCGGGCAGCCCGGGCAAGACGGGCGCCGCGGCGATGGTGGCCCTGTCCGCGCTGCGCAGCGGGGCGGGGCTCGTCACCGTGGCCACGCGCCCGGAGGCGCTGCCGTGGGTGATGGCGCACTCGCCGGAGATCATGGGCATTCCACTGCCCGGTGAGGGCCCGCTGGGGAAGGGTGACCTGGAGGCCCTCAAGTCCGCGCTGGAGGGCAAGGACGCGCTGGTGATGGGGCCGGGCATCCCTCGGGGGCCGGAGACGGGCGCGCTGATTGGCGACCTGCTGGCGTCCGTGGAGGTGCCCGCGGTGTTGGACGCGGACGCGCTCAATGCCGTCGCGGAGGATCTCAAGGTGCTGCGGGAGGCGAAGGGGCCCGTGGTGCTCACGCCGCATCCCGGGGAGATGGCGCGGCTGTGGGGCCGGACGACGAAGGACGTGCAGGCGCACCGCGTGGGCGTGGCGCTCAACCTGGCCACGTCGCTCAACTGCACGGTGGTGCTCAAGGGCTCGCGCACGCTCATCGCGGAGGCGGGCGGGCGCGTGTTCATCAACCCCACGGGCAATGCGGGCATGGCCACTGGCGGCACGGGCGACGTGCTGTCGGGCGTGTGCGGCGCGTTGCTCGCGCAGGGGATTCCGCTGCCCAAGGCCGCGTGGACGGCGGTGTACGCGCACGGGCTCGCGGGCGACCTGATGGCCCAGCAGCGCGGGTTGCTGGGCCTCATCGCCACGGACCTGCTGGTGGGCCTGGGCCACGTCTGGACGCGGTGGGAGCGATGAGCGGCGCGGAGCAGCCCACGCGCTCGCGGCGGCTGGTGTCTCCGTCACCGGAGGAGACGCACCGGCTGGGCGTGAAGCTGGGATTGCTGCTCCAGCCCGGGGACTTCGTGGGGCTGATTGGCGACCTGGGCGCGGGCAAGACGCACCTGGTGCGCGGCGTGGCGGAAGGGGCGGGTGTGGCGCAGTCGGAGGTGGCCAGCCCTACCTTCGCCATCGTGTATCCGTATGCCGGCCGCATCCCGCTGTACCACGCGGACCTGTACCGCCTGACGGACTACGACGAGCTGTACGCCACCGGGTTCCTGGACCTGGTGGGCGGTGACCACGCGATGCTGGTGGAGTGGTTGGACCGCATCCCCCAGGCCGCGCCGCGCGACTTCCTGCGCGTCACGCTCCGCCATGAGGGAGAGGACGCGCGGAGCCTCGACGTGGAGGCCTTCGGCGCGCGTCCTGCCGCGTTGCTCGAGGCGTGGCTGGGCTGAATCAGACCAGGGCGGGCTGCTCTGGCGGCCGCGGGTTCAGCACCCCGTCCGCCAGCGTCTGCACCTTCCAGCGGTGGAACGTGAGCCGCGAATCCACGCCCACCACGTCCTCTTCATCCACCGGCACCCAGTGCGGCCCGCCGCACAGCGACTCGCTGGAGACGAGGAACTGCTGGAGCGGCACCCCCGTGTTCGGCGTGCGCAGGGCTTCCGGGCAGCCGCTGATGCCGGAGGAGATGAAGAGGGTGCGGTTGCGGCGCGTGGCCACCATCGCCTCGCCGTCCGTGACGAGGAAGTTCATCGCGGAGCGTTCCTTCGGCTCGCGGCTTCCCGGCACGTCCGTCAGCGTGGACACCAGCGTCATCGTCTCCGCGAGCGCCTGCGCCATCGCCTCCACGCTCACCGTGCCGTCGAGCGGCCCGCGCGCCGACAGCCGCGACAGGAACAGGTAGAAGCAGCGCTCGCTGTCCGTGGTGCCCTTGATGTTGACGCGCAGCTCCGGGTGGATGAGCCCTTCCACGGTGGCCTTGTGCTTCGCGAACTCGCGCAGCGTGCCGTTGTGCACGAAGGACCAGCGGCCGAAGTGGAACGGGTGCGAGTTGCGCAGCTCCACCGCCCCCACGCTCGCCAGCCGGATGTGCGCCACCACGGTGCGCGCCGAGACCTGGCTCGACACGCGCTCGAAGTCGGGGTCGCAGTGCGCGGGGCCCACGCCATGCGCGACGAGCGGCGAGGACTCCTGCCCGTACGTGGCGATACCCCAACCGTCCTTGTGTTCACGCGACTGGATGAGGAGGGAATTCCTCTCCGTCACCAGGGCGGTATGGACAGCGGCGGGAACAGCACTCCTGAATCCAAATAATCGGCACATGGTGGCAGCTGATCTCTACAACGGCCGGCCCACGAGGGAAGTTCCACCTGCCCCCTCGGCCGATGCCAGTTGTTCAGCGGCATCCACTCAGGGACAGTGATTCATACGCGCGCGAAACACCACACGTCCGCCCTTCACCACCACGCGCGCGTGACTGATACCCAGATGATAAGGCAGATGCCGGTAACTGCGACAGGCGAACAACACCAGGTCGCCCGCATCACCCACGGCCAGCCGCCCCTGCCGTTGCAACCCCAAGCATTGCGCGGCCCCTCGGGTGGCGGCCCAGTAGGCCTCCGCGGCTGACAGGCCGTTCTCCAGGCAGGCGAGCCCCAGCACCAAGGCCAGGTTCTCCGTCATGGACGAGCCGGGATTCACGTTGGAACCCAAAGCAATGTTGACGCCAGCGTCGCGCAGCTTCCGGCCGGGCGCGTAGGGGCGCATGCGCAGGAAGAGGGTGGAGGTAGGCACGAGTACGGCGGTGACGTTCGCGGCGGCGAGCGCGCGGATGCCCTCGTCCGTCACCTGCTCCAGGTGGTCCGCGCTGGCGGCGCCCACCTCCGCGGCGAGCGCTGAAGCGCCACACGCGGTGAGCTGATCCGCGTGCAGGCGTGGCGTGAGGCCCAGCGCCTTGCCCGCGTTGAGCAGCCGGCGGGACTCCTCCACGGTGAAGGCGCTGTCCTCGGTGAAGACGTCGCAGAAGCGCGCCAGGCCCTCGCGTGCGACGGCGGGCAATATCTCGTTGATGCAGAGGTCCAGGTACTCGGCGCGGCGGTCCTTGTACTCAGGCGGCACCGAGTGCGCGCACAGCAGCGTGGGCACCAGCTCCAGCGGGGACAGCGTGCCCAGGCGGCGCACCGCGCGCAGCATCTTCAGCTCATCCGCCAGGTTCAGTCCGTAGCCGCTCTTCACCTCGGCGGTCGTCACGCCCTGCGCGAGCAGCCGCTCCAGGCGGGGCAGGGCGAGCGTGGCCAGCTCCTCCTCGCTCGCGGCGCGCGTGGCGCTCACCGTGTTGGCGATGCCGCCGCCGGCCTTGGCGATTTCGAGGTACGTGGCGCCCTGGTTGCGCAGGTCGAACTCGGCGGAGCGCTCGCCCGCGAACACCAGGTGCGTGTGCGGATCCACGAAGCCCGGACCCACGAAGCCGCCCTCGGCGTCGATGATCTCCGTCGCGTCCGTGAGCGCGCCCCTGGGCAGGCCGGACTCCGGGCCCACGTAGGCCACGCGTCCGTCCTTCACGCCAATGCCCGCTCCCGGGCGCGGGGTGAGGGCTGCTTCCGCGGGCTCGCGGTGGGTGCCCTCCACGGTGAGCACCTCGGAGGTGTTGCGCACCCACAGGTCCAGGGCTTCCATGCTCAGCGTCCTCCGCGTACGCCCGCCACGGGCGCGTTCCAACTGGTGTCACCCGAGTGCGCCCGGCCGAAGCCGCCGGACAGCTCCAGCTTCGTGCGCGACTCGCCGAACTTGAGCTGCGCCGCCACCACCGCGCCGTAGAAGTGCGTCGTCACCTGCGAGCCGGGGTTCACCAGCGACTGCTGCACGCTGAAGAACGGCACCAGGCCCAGCGACATGCCGGGCTCCGGCTGCACGGTGAACGCACAGGTGGCCTCCACGCCGAACAGGCTGCTGGTGCTGTCCGTGTCACCCAGCCCGAAGTCGGACGCGCCTCGCAGGGAGAGGGCCGGGGCCATGCCCACCTTCTCCGAGCCGATGTAATACGACACGCCGGAGTAGACGCCGTAGCCGGGCGCCGGCAGGCCGACGAATTCGCCTTGCAGGCCCACGTGCCACGACAGCCGGTCGCTCACGGGCACCGTCACCGAGCCGTCGATGTCGATGCCCCACTGATCATTGTGGAAGGGCTTCGCGTCGCCCTGGAAGGTGCCGTTCTCCCCGCGCTCCGACAGCTGCGGGGCGTTGAGGCGGGGGCCGGCGCGCAGGCCCAGCTGGAAGAAGTTCTGCTGGGGGACGCCCGGGCCCAGGCGCATCACCATGGGCCCGGCGGTGGTGGGCGTGCATCCCGCGAGCACACCCATCACCGCGGTCATCACGAAGGGTCGGACGCGTCGTGGCATCCGACGCACTCTAGGCGGTGAGGCCGGGGATGCGCACGCCCCGCTCCTTCGCCACGTCGATGGCCTCCGGGTAGCCCGCGTCCGCGTGGCGCAGCACGCCCATGCCGGGGTCGGACGTGAGGACGCGCTCGATGCGGCGCGCGGCCTCCGGCGTGCCGTCCGCGACGATGACCTGTCCCGCGTGCAGCGAGTAGCCCATGCCCACGCCGCCGCCGTGGTGGAACGACACCCACGAGGCGCCGTTCACCGCGTTCACCAGCGCGTTGAGGATGGGCCAGTCCGCCACCGCGTCCGAGCCGTCCTTCATGGCCTCCGTCTCGCGGTTGGGGGACGCCACGCTGCCGCAGTCCAGGTGGTCGCGCCCAATCACGATGGGGGCCTTCACCTCGCCCTTGCGGACCAGCTCGTTGAACGCGAGGCCCGCCTTGGCGCGCTCGCCGTAGCCCAGCCAGCAGATGCGCGCGGGCAGGCCCTGGAACGCCACGCGCTCCTGGGCCATGTCCAGCCAGCGGTTGAGCGACGCCTTCTGGGGGAAGAGCTCGCGCACCGCGCGGTCCGTGCGGCGGATGTCCTCCGGGTCTCCGGACAGCGCCACCCAGCGGAAGGGCCCCAGGCCCTCGCAGAACAGCGGGCGGATGTACGCGGGGACGAAGCCGGGGAACTCGAAGGCGTTCTGCATGCCGCCCACCTTCGCCTGGCCGCGCAGGTTGTTGCCGTAGTCGAAGACGTGGCTGCCGGCGGCCTGGAAGTCGTTCATGGCCTGCACGTGCATGATCATCGACTCGCGGGAGCGCTTCACGTAGCCCTCCGGGTCGCGCTTGCGCAGCTCCGCGGCGGCCTCCAGCGACAGGTCCGTGGGGATGTAGCCGTTGAGCGGATCATGCGCGCTCGTCTGATCCGTCACGAGGTCCGGCTTGATGCCGCGCTTGTACAGCTCCCGGAACACCGACGCCGCGTTGCCGATGATGCCGATGGAGCGGCCCACGCGCTTCTGCTGCGCGTCCTTCGCCAGGGCCAGCGCCTCATCCAGGTCCTTGGCCACGACGTCCAGGTAGCGCGTCTCCACGCGGCGCTGGGCGCGGTGCGGATCGATTTCCACGCCCAGGAACACGGCGTTGTTCATGGTCGCGGCCAGGGGCTGCGCGCCGCCCATGCCGCCCAGGCCACCGGAGAGGATGAGGCGGCCGGCCAGGTCCTCGCTGCCGAAGTGGAAGCGGCCCGCGGCGGCGAAGGTCTCGTAGGTGCCCTGCAGGATGCCCTGCGTGCCGATGTAGATCCACGAGCCGGCCGTCATCTGGCCGTACATCATCAGGCCCTTCTTCTCCAGCTCGTGGAAGTGCTCCCAGTTGGCCCAGTGGCCCACGAGGTTGGAGTTGGCGATGAGCACGCGCGGCGCGTCCGGGTGCGTGCGCAGGATGCCCACGGGCTTGCCGGACTGCACGAGCAGCGTCTCGTCGTCGGTGAGGCTCTGGAGGCTCGCGACGATGCGGTCGAAGGAGGGCCAGTCCCGCGCGGCCTTGCCGGTGCCGCCGTAGACGACCAGGTCCCCGGGCTGCTCGGCCACGTCCGGGTCGAGGTTGTTCATCAGCATCCGGAGCGCGGCCTCCTGCACCCAGCCCTTGCAGGAGAGGGTGGTGCCGCGAGAGGCGCGGATGATGCGGGACATGCGGAAGACTCCTGGAAAGGGGGCGCCGCACCCTAACCGAACCCCCGGGGCCGCGGGGGGCTTGCGTGCAGGGCCAGCGTTGCTCCAGGACACGCTGGACGCCGTGCGTCAGTAGTCCTGGCGCGCGTCGACGGTGGCGCTGAAGTGGTACCGGTAGGTGCTGTCGTAGAACTTGATGCCGGTGCCCACCGCCGCGTTCAGGCCGTAGGCGCTGCCAGTGCAACCGGTGCAGATGAGCACGCCGTTGCGCTGGATGTTCCACAGGCCGGTGATGTTGGACGCGGTCACGGACGTGACGGACGAGCCCACCAGGTCGAAGTCGTAGGTGTTGCCGTTGGCCGTGCCGTGGAAGCTCGCATAGGCGGCGAACGTGCTCTCGTTCCAGCTGATGGTCAGGTTGGAGCTCGTGGCCGGATAGGTGGCCCCGTTGTCGCCAATGTACAGGCCGTGGGTGGACCAGATGCTGTGCCCGGCCAGGGCAGGAGCGGACACAAGCAGCGCGGCGGCGGCGAAGGGACGGATGGCGTTCATGGGAAGGCACTCCAGGACTGCGGGGGGACGCGGGTGCTCCTGAAGGGGCACTCCGCGTGCGCTCCATCCTGCGTGAGCCCCGTGAAGCTTGGAAAACAAGTTTGTGACTGATACCGGGAGAGGTGTGTCAGACCCCGGGCCTGCCGGGAAGGCGCGGGCGCGGTAGAGTCGCGCCGCGCAGAGGTGGGACATGGATCAGGGACAGGACGGGAAGGGGAACGCGTTGGCGGTGCCGGCGGCCCAGCCTCCATTGGAGAACCGGGCTCCGGACGTGGGTCCGGTGAAGACGGTGGCGGGCGGCGTGCCGGCGGTGCTGAGCGCGTTGAAGCACGTGCTGGGCGAGGCGGGCCCGTGGCGCGGCGGCAAGCTCATCTGGAAGGTGAACCAGAAGGACGGCTTCGACTGTCCCGGGTGCGCGTGGCCGGATCCCTCCCATCGGTCCGTGCAGGAGTACTGCGAGAACGGCGCGAAGGCGCTGGCGGAGGAGGGCACGCAGGAGCGCGTGGCGCCGGAGTTCTTCCGCGAGTGGAGCGTGGCGCGGCTCGCGGAGCAGTCCGACCTGTGGCTGGGCAAGGCGGGCCGGCTCACGCACCCCATGGTGTTGCGCGAGGGCGCGGCGCACTACGAGCCCCTCTCCTGGAATGAAGCCTTCGCGCTGGTCGCGGAGGAACTGAACGCGCTGGGCTCGCCGGACGAGGCGGCCTTCTACACGTCCGGTCGCACGAGCAACGAGGCCGCGTTCCTCTACCAGTTGTTCGTGCGGCAGTTCGGCACCAACAACCTGCCGGACTGCTCGAACATGTGCCACGAGTCCAGTGGCACGGGGCTGTCGGAGACGATTGGCATTGGCAAGGGGTCGGTGACGCTGGAGGACTTCGACCACGCGCAGGCCATCTTCGTCATCGGGCAGAACCCGGGCACCAACCACCCGCGCATGCTGACGGCGCTGCAGGCCGCCGCGCGCCGGGGCTGTGAAATCGTCAGCGTCAACCCGCTGCCGGAGACGGGGCTCAACCGCTTCAAGCACCCGCAGGAGGTGCTGCACCTGTTCGGCCCGGGCACGGCGCTGAACAAGCTGTTCCTCCAGGTGCGCATCAACGGCGACGTGGCGCTCTTGCAGGGGCTGGGCAAGGCGCTGCTGGACCGGGAGGCGAAGGCGCCGGGCACGGTGGTGGACCGGGCCTTCGTCGAGGGCAAGACGACGGGCTTCGACGCGTACGTGGCCCACCTGGCCACGGTGTCCTGGGACGACGTGGTGGAGCAGAGCGGGGTGCCGCGCGAGCAGATTGAAGAGGCGGCGGACATCCTGGCGCGCTCGGAGCGCACCATCTTCTGCTGGGCCATGGGGCTCACCCAGCACAAGAACGCGGTGGGCAACGTGCAGGAGATCGTGAACCTCACGCTCCTGCGCGGCAGCATCGGCAAGCAGGGCGCGGGCGTGTGCCCGGTGCGCGGTCACAGCAACGTGCAGGGCGACCGCACCATGGGCATCTGGGAGCACGCCAAGCCGGAGTTCATGGACGCCCTGTCGAAGGAGTTCGGCTTCGCGCCGCCGCGACACACCGGCCTGGACACGGTGGGGACGATCCAGGCGCTGCACGACGGGCGCGTGAAGGTGTTCTTCGCCATGGGCGGCAACTTCCTGTCGGCCACGCCGGACACGGAGTTCACCGCGCGGGCGCTCCGTCGTGCGCGGCTCACGGTGCACGTGTCCACGAAGCTCAATCGCGCGCACCTGGTGCATGGGCAGCGCGCGCTCATCCTCCCGTGCCTGGGAAGGACCGAGCACGACGTGCAGGCCTCGGGGCGGCAGTTCGTGACGGTGGAGGACTCGATGGGGATGGTGCACGCGTCGCGCGGCGCCGTGGCCCCCGCGTCCGAGCACCTGCTCAGCGAGCCCGTCATCGTGGCCCGGCTGGCTCAAGCGGTGCTGGGGGCGCGCTCGAAGGTGTCGTGGATGTCCCTGGTGGAGGACTACGACCGGGTGCGCGAGCTGATCCAGCGGTGCATCCCGGGGTTCGACGACTTCAACCGCCGCGTGCACCAGCCCGGCGGGTTCGCGCTGCCCAACGGGCCTCGCGAGGGACGCTTCACGACGAAGGACGGCAAGGCGCACTTCACGGTGCACCCGATGCCGCGTCACCGGCTGGAGCCCGGGCAGCTCATGATGATGACGCTGCGCTCGCATGATCAGTACAACACCACCGTGTACGGATTGGATGACCGCTACCGGGGCATCCACCAGGGGCGGCGCGTGGTGTTCCTGCACCCGGAGGACGTGAAGGCGCGCGGGCTGACGGCGGGGCAGAAGGTGGACCTCACCAGCCACTTCCAGGGAGAGACGCGGGTGGCGCGCGAGTTCCTGGTGGTGCCGTACAACATCCCGCGTCAGTGCGCGGCCACCTACTTCCCGGAAGCGAACGTGCTGGTGCCGGTGGCAAGCTTCGCGGACAAGAGCCGCACGCCCACGTCGAAGTCCGTGATCATCACCGTGGCCCCCAGTCTTGAGCCCTCGGCCCTGGTCCCCGCCAGCACCCAGAGGTCCGGGTGAGCCTCATGCCGTTGGTGGAAGCCTCCCTCTGGCCGGAGCCGCTCCAGGCCCTCCATGCGCGAGTCGCCGCGACGGCGCCGCAAGAGGCCGTGGCGTCGAGCGCGGAGTGGCGCGAGGACTTCGCCCGCTGGGTGCGTGGTGCTTCGCTGGAGGAGCGCACGCGCGCCCAGGCCGCCGCATGGGAGCGGCTGTCCCCGGGCGAGCGCACCCCGGCCGAGCTCCTCTTCCTCCTGTCCACCCTCAGTGAGCTGCTCTGGCCCTACGAAGAGCCGCGCCTGGGGCTGTTGAAGCAGGTGCTCGCGAGGCGGGACGCCGCGGTGACGGCGCTTCGCGAGGCGGGCGACACGGAGAGCGCCGAGCGCATCCAGAAGGAGAGCGCCGTCACGGTCTCCACGGTGCTCACGCGCTACCTCAAGCGCCACCCGGAAGCGCTGTCGAAGCTGGTGCGCGACGTGCCCTGCACCTACGACGGCCGCGCGCTGCGCTTCCAGGACGCGGTGGAGGTGGACCTCAAGTACGTCATGGGCACGGGCGCGAAGTCCGTGGACCTGCTGGAGCAGCTGCGTTCGCTTCTCCCCGACACCCGCGACGGTGGCCGCGACAAGCTCACCGACTTCATCCGCACGCGCGCCGCGCGCATTCCGTGGCGCGAAGCGAGTGAGGTGCTGGGCGAGCGCCTCTTCGCGCTGGCCACGTCCCCGGACGGCCGCAGCGGCATGCGCGGCTTCCTCGCGTGCTACCCCAACGGGCGCAAGGAGCCGGACTGGTGTTCGCGCGCGGGGCTTCTGCTGGCGCGCACCGTGGAGGTGGGCGGACCACCCGCGGTGGTGGAGAACCTCTGCGACCTGCTCACGCTCTTCGACGCGCCTCCGGTGGACGGGCTGCGCGGTGCATTGGGCGCGCTCGTGCAGAGCGACTTCGAGACCGCCGCGGACCTGGGCCACGCGCGCTTCGTGCTCGACCATTGCCAGGGCACGATGCGCAAGGCCGAGCCCGCGCTGGCGCTCACGCTCCTGTGGCTGGAGGAGCGCCTGTTCCGCGCCTCCGTGCGGCGCGGCGTGCCGGAGGCGTTCGAGCGGCGCACCCGCGCTCGCGCCAAGCTGGAGTCGCTGCCCGGCTTCACGCACCTGGTGTGGCTGGCGGAGGAGTGCGCGGAGATGTGGCCACGCTTCCGCACGCCCGCGAGGCCCGGCCTGGATGGGTTGGTCGCCTGGCGCAAGGAGGTGACCTGGCGCATGGGCAGGAAGCCCGTGCTGCGCAAGGCGGCCATCGAGTTCCTCCTGTGGTGCGCACCGGATGAGGCTTCTTCGGAGGCGGAGCTGGCCACGTTGTCGCTCGTCCGCAACGCCACGGATCGGCGGCTGGTGCGCAAGATGTTGGAGCATCCGTCTCCCCGGGCCCGCTTCCGCGCCCGTTCGCTCCAGTCCTACCTCCAGGCCGGAGCAGGGCAGGACAAGCACGCACCTCCCTCCGAGCCCTCCGAGCCCTCGACGCTGACGGCCTCCCTGCGCCACCTGCACGTGACGCGCGCGGTGCCCGTGGGCGGACGCACCTGGCTGCGCGATCGCGACCTGGAGGACCTGCTCGTGGGCGCGGTGGGACGCGTGGAGGCCGAAGCCGCCCAGCGCCATCTCCAGCGCTTCCGTGAAGAGACGCCGGAGCTGATCACAGTCCTGCTCGAAGGGCTGCGCTCGGAGCTGGCGCATGTGCAAGCCGCGCTGGGTTCGCTGGTGGCGTCGCCGCTGTCGCTGTCCATGACGGTGCACCGCCACCCGGAGCCTCCACCGGAGGCCGCGTCCGAGATCGCCTTCATCGTGTCCGTGGAGCGCGAGGGCTTCGTGCGCACGCGCCGGGTCGTCCGCGTGCCGGTGGCGAAGCTGGAGCAGCGTGGAGAGGGGCAGTGGCTGCCCACGTTCCGCCTGGGCCGTGATCGTCTGGATGCGCTGCTCGCGCGCACGGAGGCCGCGTTCTGCCTCTTCCTGGTGCCCGCCTTCGTGCGCCCGGAGCTGTGGGTGATGCCGGCCCGGCTGGCCCGGGCCTCGATGGAGGCGCAGGGCGCCTTGTCCGGCGTTCCGCGCGAGGCCGCGCAGGGGGCCTCGCGGTCCCTGGCGCAGTGGCTGGTGTACGACGTGCTGGGCCTGTGGGTGGGCGACGAGCGCCCCGACGTCATCGACGCCTCCCGCGAGGGAGATGCCGCCGCTGGCTTCGTGGTCGACCTCACCGTGCGCTGAACCCCCGGAAAAGCCCCGGGGAATTGTCCGGGAATATCCAGAAGCCCCGGCGTAATGGCCCATGAGGGGTGCTGGAACATGCCTGGGAGGGGTCCCGGGCAAACAAGTCCGTCCGTCGGCTGACGGGATGGCATGCCTCCACGCGCGCGTCGTCGCCGTGTCTCCAGGGGAACGAGAGGCATTCGTCATGAAGACTTCGTTGCGCGCGGTGTGGGCACTGTTGGGTCTGGCCGCCACGGTCGGACTGGGTGCGTGTGGTGAAGGCACTGGAGTGAACGCCGAGCACCGGCTCGTGTCGTCCTCCGACGAGCCAGTCCTCGCGCAGCAGGCGTCGGCACTGTCGGACACGCTGGAGCAATACGCGGCCAAGTGCGACGCGGCCATCGGCGCCACGGTGCCGGACTTCAACTGCGAGCTGGGCACGATCGTGCCCACGACGAACCACGTCAACGGCAAGTGTGACCGGCCCAACCGGCTCAACCAGCAGTGCGATCCCGGCAGCCGCTTCCAGGTGCTGAAGGACACGGCGGACGTGTCCATCGTCGCGCACTGCCGCAAGCAGGGGAACGCGGCGAACTACTACGGCGACATCGCCGTCATCCAGACGAACAAGAAGAACGGCGCCACCTGCTTCTACCAGGCGCTGGGCACGCTCTACGGCGCGGACGTGAAGGCGCCCTCCAAGGGCACCGGCGCGTGGAGCTGGAAGACGCCCGCGGACACGGCGTCCATCCGCTGCGTGCGCTGCCATGACAACGGGGCGCTGGTCCGCTCGCCGTACCTGACGCAGGTGACGGGCGCGAACAAGCTGCCGGGCGCGGGCGACTACGGCTTCAACCGCGACCAGCCCTACCGCTTCATCGGCGCCGACTTCGCGACGTGGAAGGCCTACAAGGTGGAGGTCGCCGGCAACGTGTGCCTGGGCTGCCACCGCATGGGCACGAACAACCAGCTGGGCTACGACGACGGCGTGGCGCTGGACCTGGGCATCCGCGCCACCGCGACGTCGGAGGTGGCGAAGAACCCGCATTCGCCCGCGTCGCCCATCTGGATGACGCCGGGATCCACCTACTACAGCGCGGACAACGCGGCGGCCGCCGCCGCCATCCGCGCCTGCGCGCTGCGCCGCAACGAGGTGCCGCTGCCCAACACGAACGCGTGCCGCATCACCCAGTACACGGACGTGGGCGTTCCCAACCTCCCGGGCACCTTCACGGCGGTGTGGGAGCCGAGCACGCAGTCGGAGATCCAGGCCTACGCCCGCACCTACGCGGACTATCGCGAGAAGTATGATCAGCTCTGGTCGCAGGGCTGGCGCCTGCACACGCTGCAGCCGTACGTGGTGGGGACGCAGGTGCTCTACAACGCCGTCTGGCGCCCGAGCACGGAAGGGGAGTTCCAGCTCTACGGCGCCACGTACACCGCCTTCCGGGCGAAGTACGACGAGCTGTGGCCGCAGGGCTGGCGCCTGAAGATCCTCCAGCCGTATGTCGTGAGCGGGCAGACGTATTACACGGCCGTCTGGCGCCCGAGCACGGAAGGGGAGATCCAGGTCTACGGCGCCACGTACGCGTCGTACCGCTCGACGTACGACTCGCTCTGGCCGCAGGGCTGGCGTCTGAAGCTGCTGCAGCCGTACGTGGTGAACGGCCAGACGTACTACACGGCCGTGTGGCGCCCCAGCACCGAGGGCGAGGTGCAGGTGTACGGCGTCACGTACGCGTCCTACCGCGCGACGTATGACTCGCTGTGGCCGCAGGGCTGGCGCCTGAAGCTGCTGGAGCCGTACGTGGTGAACGGGCAGACGCTCTACACGGCGGTGTGGCGGCCTGGCACCGCGGGCGAGCTCCAGCTGTATGCGTCCGACTACAGCGGCTACCGGGGCTCCTACGACGAGCTCTGGCCGCAGGGCTGGCGCCTGAAGATCCTCCGCGCCTACTGAGCGCGGTCCACCATCCGTCACCGGTCCCGGGGGGAACCGTTTCCTCAATGAACCTGCCGAGCGAGGAGTCCGCCGTGCCGCGTTTCCACTGCGAGATGAAGTCGGAGCAGAAGGGGGCGCGCGCGCGGGCCCCGGATGAACGCCCAGGGACCTACGTGGACGGGGTCCGGTGGCGCCAGTCGCGGGCCCGGGTGCGGAGCGGATCCACGGGGGGATACCTGCCCGCGCGTCACGAAGCGCGGGACGAGACGGTGGCGCCCGAGCCGTTGAACCGCGATGAGGCCCAGCGGGCGCTCCGGATGCAGGTGGCTCCGGAGCCCGCGGCGGCGTTCCCGGAACCGGCGCAAGAGCCCCGTCCTTCGCCCCCGCCAGAGCAGGCGACCTTCGGCGAGCTGGTGGCCACGTCCGCCGCGGCGAGGGCCAGCTTCGAGCGCATGGCTTGCGCGGCGGCGTGCAACGCCACGGTGCTGCTGGAGGGGGAGACGGGCACGGGCAAGAGCCGCGCGGCGCTCGCCATCCACCGCGCCGGGGCTCGAGCGAACGCGCCGTTCCTCGTCGTGGACTGCGGTGCGCTCCCGGCCAACCTCCTGGAGAGCGAGCTGTTCGGCCACGAGAAGGGGGCCTTCACCGGCGCCATCCAGCGCCGCGTGGGCGCCTTCGAGGAGGCCGACGGAGGCACCATCTTCCTGGACGAGATTGGCGAGCTGCCCGCCGAGCTCCAGCCCAAGCTGCTGCGCGTGCTGGAGAACCGGGAGATCCGCCGGCTGGGCTCCAACACGCACCAGGCGGTCAACGTGCGGGTCATCGCGGCCACGCACCGAGACCTGCGCGCGGAGGTCCAGGCGGGCCGCTTCCGCGCGGACCTGTTCTTCCGCCTCGCGGTGGTGGGTATCCCGCTCCCGTCGCTGCGCGAGCGCACGGAGGACATCCCTCTCATCGTCGAGCGCATCCTCGCGGGGCTGGGCGCCACGCCCGAACAGCTCGCGCAGTTCACCACGCCGGACTTCCTCACGCGGCTCCAGCGCGCCGCCTGGCCGGGAAACGTGCGTGAATTGCGCAATCACCTGGAGCGCTGCCTCGTCTTCCAGAGCGCGCTGCCGCCTACGACGCCGGATGCCATGAATGCCCTGGCCCCCGCCGTCCCTCGCGCGGTGGACGCCTCGTTGACGTACGCGGAGTCCCGGCGCCGGGCGCTGGAGACCTTCGAGCACGACTACGTCGAAGCGCTCCTCAAGCTGCACGGAGGCAAGGTGTCCCAGGCCGCCGCCGCCGCGGACATGGACCGCGTCTACCTGTACCGGCTCCTGCGCCGGCACGGGCTCAAGAGCTGACGCGAGCCGGGCTCACAAATCCCGCGCGCGGCGGGGGCGGGTGTCGGAGAATCCTCCGCATGTCTGCTCCCATCCTCGACCTGCACTCGCTCCCGGCGATGCCCGCCACGCTCCTGCGCGCGGCCAATCCCTTCGGGAAGTCCCGGGGCAGCACCACGCTGCCGGCCCTGACGCTGCGGGCGCATGGCTGCCGCGCGTCTCCCGTGCTGCTGGAGCGCTACCGGACCGCGTGTGGCTTCGACGCCGATGGCTTCCTGCCGCTCACGTATCCGCAGGTCATGGCCATGCCGCTGCACCTCCAGCTGCTGAGCCTGCCCGACTTCCCGTACTCCGCGATGGGCATCGTGCACGTGCGCAACCGCATCCAGCAGCACCGCCGCCTGCCGGACACCGCCGCGCTCACCGTGGCCTGCCGCTTCGACGGTCAGCGCGAGGTGCCCGCGGGCCAGGAGTTCGACATCGAGACGCGCGTCGAAGCCCAGGAGAGCGGCGAGCTGCTCTTGCAGGCCGTCAGCACCATGCTGCGCCGCCACGCCGGGCGGAAGGACAAGGACAGCGCGCGCAAGGCACCTCCGCCGGAAGACACGCGCTTCGCGTCCAGCCGCCCCGCGTCCTGGAGCATCCCCGCGGACACCGGACGCCGCTACGCGCGGGCCTCCGGCGACTTCAATCCCATCCACCTCACCGCCGTCACCGCGAAGCCCTTCGGCTTCTCTCGCGCCATCGCGCACGGCATGTGGACGCTCGCGCGCTGCGTGGCGGAGTCGGGCGAGGCGGCCCACGCGGACTCGCTCCAGTTGGATTGCGACTTCAAGAAGCCCCTCTTCCTTCCGTCCCGGGTGACGTTCCAGACGGCTCGCGAGTCCGCGGGCGTGGCGTTCCGGGTGCTGTCGGAGGAGGGGAAGCCGCACCTCGTGGGGCGGCTGGGCTGACGAGACGGGCGACGCGCCGGCGGGCCGGAGAGGGGCCCGCCAGACGCGTCAATCACTCAGCTCCGGGAGGTCCGGCAGACTGTCCGGGTCCAGCTTCATCAGGGCGCACAGCCGGCTCAGCGTGGGGATGGTGGGGACCATCACCCCTCGCTCGACGCGGGCCAGGACTTCCACGCCCAGTTCCAGATGCTCCGCGACTTCCTCCATGGAGAGCCCCGCCTGCTGCCGCGCTGCCTTCAGCGCGGCGCCAAGCGCTTCGGCCCGCTCTCTCCGACTCTGTGTCATCCCCCGAGCATGGCGCCATCTGGCCCGCACGTCACTTGAATCCCACACGCCCCCCTCGTGGACGGTGGCCCGGCCGGGGGGCGCCTCCCCGGGACGTGAAGTCCCCAACAGCCCGTTTCCCCCAGGCTCCAGGCGGCGCCATGCCCCCCGCCAGGCCTTCCGGAGCGCTGTCTCCGCGACCCTGGCCCGCCCCGGAGGACGGGGCCGGGTGGGGTGGCCGCGCGTCCCGGCCGTGCGCACGCTGCTGCCCAGGAGGGGCCTTGCGCATTGGCGCCGGACAGGGGCTGTGTTACGCCGCCGCACCCTGTCTTCCATCTTGGGGACCCCAATCGAGGAGAAGTGAATGACCCGTCGTCACGTGCGAGTCGTCGGCGCGATGCTCCAGAACGAGATGGGTCGCTACCTCATCACCCAGCGTCCTCCCACCGCGTCGCTGCCCCTCCTGTGGGAGTTCCCGGGCGGCAGGGTGGAGGAGGGGGAGCAGGACACGGTGGCGCTCGCCCGCGAGCTGCTCGAGGAGATGGGGGTCCAGATCCAGGTGCTCGAGCAGGTCATGCACACCCGCCACGAGTACCCGACCTACGACATCGACTTCCGCGTGTTCCGCTGCCGCCTGAGCTACCCGGACGCGGAGATCCACCACCTGCGCGTGCATGACCACCGCTGGGTGGCGCTGGAGGAGATGGGCCAGTACCGCTTCCCCGACGCGGACGCGAAGACCCTGGCCCGGCTGCTGGACCTGGACCACTGACCGTGCGCCCCACCACGCGTCTTGTCGGCGCCGCCGCGGGCCTCCTGCTGTCCGCCGCCTGCTCCAGCTCCCGGCCCACGCCCACGGCCTCCAGCGCGCCGGACGCAGGCATGCCGCAGGTGCCCGCCACGGGGCTCGAGGGCTGTCTGCTCTACACGGATGGCCGCCAGACGGGCGCGGTGCCCCGCGAGGTGCCGGAGCTGTCCGGCCTGGCCGCCAGCCAGCGCCACCCGGGCATCTTCTGGGGACACAACGACTCCAACAACGCCTTCGAGCTGTTCGCCCTGGACGAGACGGGCGCGGTGAAGGCCACGCTGAGCCTCACCGGCGCGGACCCCCGCGACATCGAGGACGTCGCCGTGGGCCCGTGCGCGCCCGGCGGCAAGGACTCCTGCATCTTCCTGGCGGACACCGGCGACAACTTCGAGCGGCGCAAGGAGGTGCGCCTGTTCCGGTTGCCCGAGCCCACGTCCGTCGCCAACGCCACGCTCCCGGTGGAGGCGCTGCCCTTCACCTACGAGGACGGCGCCCATGACGCCGAGTCCCTGATTGTCGACAGCCGCTCCGGCCAGGTGGGGATCCTCACCAAGACGCGCGCGTCCCTGGGCGACCTGTACGCAGTGGAGGGCCTGAAGCCCGGCGCCACGGGCAAGGCGCGCAAGCTGGGCACCCTGCGCGTGCCGGATGACGTGGACCGCCTGTCCACCGCCGCCGCCTTGCACCCCTCCGGCGAGCGCCTGCTGGTGCGCACGTACACCCGCGTGTGGGAGCTGCGCCGCCCGGACGCGAAGCGGCTGGAGGACTTCGTCCAGGCGCAGGTGGTGGAGGTGCCGGGCGCCAGCCAGGCCCAGTCAGAGGCCGTGACGTTCCTCCAGGACGGCCGCGGCTACCTGTTGGGCAGTGAGTTCGCAGGGGAGCCCCTGGTCCGCGTCGACTGCCGCTGATCGGACAGTCGGGCCCGCGTTCGTCATCGTCCTGTCACGCCCTGCGGTTGACGGCTTGGCGGGGGTGACCATCTTTGGCCGGCTAAGGGAACCGTCACACGACATGGTGTCTGTGTGTACGGGGGAGGGGGAGGGCGAGCGTGCCGACGATGAAGCCACAGGACCTGCCGCCGGGGATGGGCCCGCGCGGAAAGAAGAGCGACAAGCCAACACCCACGAAAGGTGGGTTCAAGTTCGGCTCACCACTGGGCTACATCCTCCTGCTCGTGCTGGGGTTCCTGCTGTTCCGGAACGTGTTTCAGGACGCGGGCGTGCGCCGGGTGTCGTACAGCCAACTTCGCGACGCGGTGGAGAACAATCAGTTCAGCCGCGTGCAGATTTCAAACGAGTGGGTGAAGGGCTTCCTCAAGGACAACGCCCAGCCTCCTCCGGGTGAGCGCGGCACGCTGCGCAGCGAGCCCAGCGCCCTGCCGTGGATGGCCTACCGCGTCCCCGGTGACGAGGGCCTGGTGCCCCTGCTTGAGCAGAAGGGCATCCAGTTCGAGGCCGTGCCGCAGTCCAGCTTCAGCGAGGTGCTGTGGATCTGGCTCATCCCGATGGGCCTGCTCATCCTCTTCTGGAGCTTCATGATGCGCCGGATGTCCGGCGGCATGGGCCAGGGCCCGCAGAGCGTCATGTCCTTTGGCAAGACGCGCGCGAAGGTGCAGGCGGAGTCCGACACCGGCGTGGGCTTCAAGGACGTGGCCGGCGTGGACGAGGCCGTGGAGGAGCTCAGCGAAATCGTCGAGTTCCTCAAGACGCCGGAGAAGTTCCGCCGCCTGGGTGGCCGCATCCCCAAGGGCGTGCTGCTCGTGGGCCCTCCTGGCACGGGCAAGACGCTGCTCGCACGGGCCGTGGCGGGTGAGGCGGGCGTGCCCTTCTTCAACCTCTCCGGTTCGGAGTTCGTGGAGATGTTCGTCGGCGTGGGCGCGGCCCGCGTCCGGGACCTCTTCGCCCAGGCCACCGCGAAGGCGCCGTGCATCATCTTCATCGACGAGCTGGACGCCATCGGCAAGAGCCGCAACTCGGGAGTGGCCGGCGGCCATGACGAGCGCGAGCAGACGCTCAATCAGCTGCTCGCGGAGATGGACGGCTTCGACAGCCGCGCGGGCCTCATCATCCTGGCGGCGACGAACCGTCCGGAGATCCTGGACAGCGCGCTGATGCGCCCGGGCCGCTTCGACCGGCAGGTGCTGGTGGATCGCCCGGACAAGCGCGGCCGTGAGCGGGTGTTGGAGATCCACGCCAAGGGCGTGAAGCTGGCCACGGACGTGGACCTCAAGGTGATTGCCTCCCGCACGCCGGGCTTCGCCGGCGCGGACCTGGCCAACGTGGTGAACGAGGCGGCGCTGCTCGCCGCGCGTAAGAACCGCGACGCGGTGATGCGGGCGGACTTCGAGGAGGCCATCGAGCGCGTGGTGGCGGGTCTGGAGAAGAAGAACCGCCGCATGAATGAGCGCGAGAAGGAAATTGTCGCGCACCACGAGGCGGGCCACGCGGTGGTGGGCTGGATGCTGCCGTACGCGGAGCGGGTGACCAAGGTGTCCATCATCCCGCGCGGCCTGGCGGCGCTGGGCTACACCATGTCGCTGCCGCTGGAGGACCGCTACCTCATGTCGCTGGACGAACTGCGCGACAAGATGGCGGGCATGATGGGCGGCCGCGCGGCGGAGGAGATCTTCATCGGCGAGGTGTCCACCGGCGCATCCAACGACATCAAGCAGGCGACGGAGATCGCCAAGATGATGGTCCGCGACTACGGCATGAGCACGCTGGGTCCGGTGGCGCTGAGCGGTGAGCAGGGGCCGGGCTTCTTGCGGTCCGCGGGCCTGCCGGAGTCGCGCAGCTACTCCGAGCAGACGGCGCGGATGATCGACGAGGAGGTCCGCAAGATGGTCTCCGAGGCGTTGGACCGCGCCCGGGACGTGCTCAACACGAACCGCGAGAAGGTGGAGGCGCTGGCGGCGCGGCTCCTGGCGACGGAGGTCATCGAGGAGGAGGCGATGATCCTCATCCTGGGGCCCAAGGTGCAGGCGCAGCGCGGCCTGCTCCACCCGGAAGCGCGCTCGGTCATCTCCGCCCACCCCGTGGGGGGCACGGAGTCCGAGCCGCCGGTGCCGCCCACGCAGCACGCCGCGGGCAAGCTCGACTCGTAGCGTGTGCCTGCCTGCCCTCCGGGCAGCCCTTCGCCCACCGGATCCACCGCCAGCCTGCGGTGACCGGTGGGCGAAATTACTTTCCAACGACAAGGAGGCGTCGCCGTGGAGAACCGGATCGGAAAGAGCTACGTCGCGCGGAAAGCGTTGTTCGCCAAGGGCCTGAAGGACGGCCGGCTCACGGTGCAGGAGATAGAGGAGGCGCTGCCCGCGGGGACTCTGACGGCCGCCGAGCGGTGGCTCCTCTACTACTCCCTTCGCGCCGCGCAGGTGGAGATCATCGACGAGGTGACCGGGCAGGTGGATCACGGCTTCATGGCGGAAGCGCCGCCAGCGGCCCCGTCCAACCACTAGGCGCGTTGACAGGACCGTCCTCGCGGTTAGGTTCGCGCCGCTCATCGAGGTTCGTTTCTTCCAACCCCTGGCGCAGGTTCGACAATGGACGGCAATCCCCGCAGCGACGAGACCCCGGAGACGCAGGCCCCCTCCGACACCCAGGTGGAGGCGGCTGGCTCCGACACGCAGGCCGAGGCCGCCCAGGATGGCGAGGTGGCGCGGCTCCAGGCGGAGCTGGAGGCGGCGCGCCGCCGGGTGAACGAGCTGGCCCGGGGGCTCCAGGACCTCACCAAGGACCGCGAGGAGTTCAAGCAGCGCATCACCCGCGAGCGGGAGCGCATGCTGGACGTGGAGCGCGGCAACGTGGCCCACACGCTGCTGGAGGCCATTGACGAGCTGGACCTGGTGCTCAACTCCAGCCAGCAGGACACGTCCCCCGTGGTGCAGGGCGTGCGGATGATCCGCGACAGCCTGCTGTCCAAGGCCCAGGCCACCGGCATCGAGCGCATCCAGGTGGTGGGGCGCCCCTATGATCCGAACGTCGCCGAGGCGGCGGACATGGAAGTGACGCCCATCCCCGCGGACGACCAGAAGGTGGTCGCCGAGTTCCGCGCGGGCTACCGCCTGAAGGACCGCATCATCCGCCCCGCCCGGGTGAAGGTGGCCCGGTACGTGGCCCCAGCCCAGGCTTGAAAGTCCAGGCCTGAAGTTCCTAGGGCCCGCGACCCCACGGGTGTCGCGGGCCGGGAAGGGTGGCGGCCACCGGACTGTTGGGCCCTGACGCCATGGCCCGCCGTGTAAGCTGCCACCCCGTGTCCGTCCGACTGTTCAGCGTCCTTTTCGCGGTGGCGCTCGCCCCGGTGGCTGGCGCCGCCGAGGATCCGCTCAAGCCCTGGCTCCAGGCCCGGGTGCGCGAGCATCTGGCCTACTTCGCTTCCCCTTCGCCCGCGACCGTGGACGCCCCGGCTACCGCGGGCGTGTCCTCGCTGTGGCGCGAGCGCCCCGCGGGCTACGCGGGCCTGCCCCACTTCACGCCTCCCACGTCGCTGGCGCCGCTGATCCGCGCGGTGGAGGCGGGCGTGGTGAACATCACCACGGTGGGGCCCGGCGCGGTGGTGGGCGCGGTGAAGCGCTCCACCGGCTCCGGCTTCGTGCTGACGCCCGACGGGCTCGTCGTCACCAACAACCACGTGGTCGCCAACGCGCAGGGCCCGGCGGTGAACCCCACCGGCTCCGGCGTCACGCCGGGCAAGGACGGCCCTCGCGAGGTGCCGGTGCAGCAGGTGTCCGTGCGGTTGGCGGACGGCCGCGAGTTCCCCGCGGACGTGGTGGGCCGGGACGCGTCCACGGACGTGGCGCTCCTGCGGCTGAACGGCGCCGGGCTGGGGACGCTGCCCGCCGTGTTCCTGGGCGACTCCGACGCGCTGGAGGTGGGGGACTGGGTGGTGGCCATCGGCAACCCGTTCGGCCTGGACCACTCGGTGGCGCACGGCATGATTTCGGCCAAGGAGCGCGTGCTGGGCGTAGGCCAGTTCGACGACTTCATCCAGACGGACGCGCTGATCAACCCCGGCAACTCCGGCGGCCCGCTCTTCAACATGAAGGGCGAGGTGATTGGCGTGAACACCGCCATCATCAGCGAAGGGCAGGGCATCGGCTTCGCGGTGCCCATCAACCTGGTGAAGGACCTGCTGCCCAACCTGCGGGAGAACGGGAAGCTGGAGCGCGGCTGGCTGGGCGTCGTCATCAACGAGGACGGCGCGGACCCCACCGCCACGGCGCCGGTGGTGAAGGACGTCTACCGGGGCAGCCCCGCCGCCCAGGCGCACATCCGCCCCGGGGATCGGCTGGTGGCGGTGAACGGCCGGCCCATTGGCAGCTACCTCCAGCTCCTGCGCAAGGTGGCGCTGCTGGCCCCGGGCACGGAGGCGAAGCTGACGCTGCTTCGTGACGGGGGCACCCAGGAGGTGGCGGTGCGGCTCGTCGCCCGGCCCGCGCAGGAGGCCACGGAAGGGCTCTCCAACCGGGGCGGCAGCAGCGCGAACGACCTGGGGCTGGTGCTGCGGGATTTGACGCCGGAGGTGGCCGCGCCCCTGGGCTACGAGGCCTTCCTGGGCGCGCTCGTGTCCGGCGTGGTGCCGCGCAGCCCGGCGGAGCAGGCCGGACTGCGCGCGGGCGACGTCGTCATGGAGGTGAACCGCCGCCGCGTGAAGGATGCCTCCGGCGTGAAGGCCGCCCTGGAGCGGGGCAGCGCCGGGGCCAGCATCCTCCTGCGCGTCCAGCGGGGCGACGCGCTCCAGTACATCGCCATCGCCCGCTGATCAGGCTCCGACGCCGGCCGCGCTACTTGCCGCCCGCGTCCTTGCCGTTGAGCCACAGCCCCAGCTGGTTGCCGGTGCGGCCCTCGGTGACGAGGACGGCCTCGATGCGGGCGTTGACGCCGTAGTTCTTCCCGCCGCCCTTCTTGGGCAGCGTCCACACCGACTGCGGGGTGAAGACGACCTGCGCGCGCACGCCCCGCGCCGTGAACATGCGGTTGAAGGTGCCGCCGTTCCACATGTCCGGCGCCGTGCCGCTCACCGTGAGGTAGTTCATCACCGGGTTGCCCTGCGCGTCCGTCTTCTTCGGAGCGCCGTGGCACAGGCCGTACTTCCCGCCCGAGAAGAAGGGCGTGATGTTGATGGTGAACTCGTTGGTGCCGGGGTTGAAGTCACCGGGGGACAGCATGCCCGCGTCGTCCTCGGTGACGATCATGTACAGGCGCTTGCCCGTGTACTTCTTGCGGAAGGCCTCCGCCTGCTGCTTGCACTGCGGATCCACGAGCGCCCCGTCACACTCGCCCACGTACTTCTCCAGGAAGGCCCCCAGCCCGCCCAGGGGCTCGGACTCGTCACGCAGCTTCGCGAAGCGCGAGTCGACGTCGGCCAGGGCGAGCGTGGGCACAAGGAGGGCGAAGGCGGCGGCCAGGATGCGATTCACGGCGGGAAACTCCGGAAAAAGGGGGGAAGGACAGCCCGGGGATGGTGCCACTCCCGCCACGCCGGGGGCAGCGCTTTCCCGTGAAACGGGACGTGGTGCGTCATGGTGAGTCAGGGTGCTCCAGGGTGGATGTAGGTGATTATTTGCCTACATCTGGCTACCGTGTAGTTTGCCCCTGTCCCCACCTGTTTCGGAGCCCTCCCCGAATGATCACGCAGCCCCAGGAACGCCGCTCCAATCTTCGCTTCGACAAGATTTTTACCGTGTACTTGTCCACCCAGGACGGAATGATGCGGGGCATCGGCCGCAACATCAGCGCGCGGGGCATGTTCATCGAGGTGCGCGACTCGCTGGGGCTGGGCGAGAAGCTGAAGGTGACGTTCGCGGGCGAGGACGGCACGGAGATGACGTGCCTGTGCGAGGTCCGCTACCAGGTGGCGCTGGCCTTTGGCCGCAAGGACGGGCGTCCCGGCAACAGCCGCGGGGTGGGGCTGCGCATCGTGGCCTACGAGACCATGGACGACGCGCCGCTGCTCCTGGTGGACCGCGAGCGGGTGATGCACTGAAACACCACGGGGCACGGCCCTTCCCGGCTGAAGCGGGAAGACACCGTGCCCCGGGGGGCAAACGCAGGGCGCTGGCTTGAGGCCGGTTACTGCGAGAAGCCTTCCAGCAGGTAGTGGGCCTCGATGCGCTTGAGCGCCAGGATCATGGCGGCGCAGCGGCTGTCCACGGCCTTCCCGATGCAGTACGGGCGGCTGTCGTGCATCTCCGTCTTGCGCGGCTGGTTGCGCGAGATGTCCCGGATGATGCGGTAGTTGCGCTTCATGGCGCGCTCGAGGCGCTGATCGACTTCCGCCTCGCTCCAGCGCTCCATGCGCTTGTTCTGGATCCACTCGTAGTAGGACACCGTCACGCCGCCGGCGTTGGCGATGATGTCCGGGATGAGCTCGATGCCGCGCTTCTGCAGGACGCGGTCGGCCTCCGGGGTGGTGGGGCCGTTGGCGCCCTCCGCGATGAGCTTGACCTTGAGGCGCTCCGCGACGTCCGCGGTGATCTCGCCACCGAGGGCGGCGGGGACGAGGATGTCCGCCTGCACGTCCCAGAGGTCCTTCTTCTCGATGCGCTGGGCGCCGGGGAAGCCCACGACGGAGCGCTTGAGGTTCTTGGGGTCCGCCACATAGGCGGCCAGCGCGTTCACGTCGATGCCGTCGCCGTTGAAGATGGAGCCGTCAGCGTCGTTCACCGCGAGCAGGCGCGCGCCCATGTTCCCCAGGATCATGGCGGCGTGGCTGCCCACGTTGCCAAAGCCCTGGATGACGAAGGTCTTGCCCTTCACGCTCTCGCCGCGGTCGGCGTAGTAGTCCTCGATGCAGAACGCGACGCCCTGGCCGGTGGCCTTGCCGCGGCCTTCCGAACCACCGATGCGCACGTCCTTGCCGGTGACGATGCCGCGCAGGTTGTGGCGCTCGCGCTCACCGTCGGAGAACTGGCGGTAGAGCAGCGCCATGATCTCCGGGTTGGTGCCCACGTCCGGCGCCGGGATGTCGATGTTCGGCCCGATGAGGCTCTTGAGCCGGTACATGAAGCGCAGGGTGATGGCCTCGATCTCCTCGCGGCCGTACTCGCGCGGATCCAGCTGGATGCCGCCCTTGCCGCCGCCGAACGGGACCTCCGCGATGGCGGTCTTCCAGGTCATCTCCGCAGCGAGCGCCTTGAAGAGATCCAGGGACACCTCGCGGTGGTAGCGCAGGCCGCCCTTGTAGGGGCCACGGGCCTGGTTGTGCTGGACGCGGTAGGCCTTGAAGCGCTGCGACTCACCGGGGACCAGCTGGTACACCAGACCGTCCGGCAGGCGCAGGTGGCCGTGGCGGATGGCGACGTCGGAGCCCAGCAGGGCGCGGCCGTTCAGGATGAGGTTGCCGTTGGCCAGGCGCTCCAGGCCTTCGGGGTTGCGCACCTGGGTGACGGACAGGTCGGCGAAGGACTTCGCCGCCTCGGCGGACAGCGGCACGAGCCGGTCCTTGAGCTTCGCGGTGACGTAGAAGATGTGCTCGTAGTCGGGCTCTTCGAGCTCCAGACGCACCCGCTTGTCCAGGCCGATGAGATCCGCCGCGTAATTGAAGATCTCCATCGCCTCCGTGTAGATGGTGCGCTTGGGCGTAGGGGCCGGGGCGCGCATGAAAGTCTCTTCGCTGGCCATGATGGAACGTGCTCCTTGAGGGCCCACCCGGATGGGGGCCACTGGGGAAAGCGGCGCCCTTATGAGCACAGCCGCCACGGGGATTCAACCAGTCTGGCGGCAGGCCATTTCTCCAAATTATGGAGAAAAGTCGCGGGCTTAGCCGACGCGGTGTGTCACCCCAACAGATGCACCGTGTCATCAATGTCAGGGCTTCTGGGGGATAGAAGCGGGCGTGGGGACGGGGGCTCGAAAATCCCCGGAGAAACTCCTTGCCGGGTCCGGATGCGGATGGTACTTACGCGCCGCTTTCGGTGCGCCGACATAGCTCAGTTGGTAGAGCAACTGATTCGTAATCAGTAGGTCTCCGGTTCAAATCCGGATGTCGGCTCCAAGAAGAGAAAGGCCGGTTGCCCCTGTGGCAGCCGGCCTTTTTCGTTTTCGCGCTCCGGAGATTCGCATGCGGCTGCCGTGGCTGGTGTTGTGCCTGTGGTGGGCGCTGGTCGGGTGCGGCGGCGGGACGCGGGTCGTCCGGCTCGACACGGGGCGCGGTTCACCGGTTGTCCATGTTCCTCGTGCGGAAGGAGTGGGCCGGCCGGTCGCGCTTGGTGGTGAGGCTCTGAAGGAGGCGGTGGCTCGGCTGGCTCCGGGGCTTCGGTTGTCGCCTCGGGCTCAGGACGCGGCTCGACGCCTCTTCGAGGTGGAGTCCCGGAGCGGTTCGTACCTGGTGGATGTGCAGCGCCGTCGCATTACGCCACTCGGGCCCGGGGAGTCACTGGACGCGGAACTGTCGCAGCCGGATGTGGAGCTGACTCGCGCGTACTTGCGTTGGTGTGGCCGGACCGGGCGGACGGGTGACTGTCTGGGGCTACTGAAGGAGAGCCCGGTCGTCACGGAGGATGCTCGCTTCGCCCTGGCGCTCGCGCTGGCGAAGGGGGCGGTGCTGGACGAGCTGTGGGACGCCGTGAAGGACATGGCGAATCCCGAGGCGCTGGTGCAGGCGGCGTTCTGGACGGCGGCCACGTATGCGTTGCTCTGGACCGTGCCTGAGCCCGCGACGAAGGGCGTGGCGGCGGTTCTTACGGCAGCGCTCATTGGCTACGTGGGCATCGATACGTTCTGGGCACTCATCCAGGGCTTCCGGCACCTGATGGCCGAGGCGGACGCGGCGCTGACGTTCGATGAGCTGCGCGGGGCGGGGGAGCGGTTCGGCAAGGTGATGGGCCGGCAGGCGGCGCGGGCGTTCGTGATGCTGGCGACGGCTGCGATTGGGAGTACAGGCGCGACCTTGAGCGCGAAGCTTCCGGGCTTGCCAGGAGCGGCTGGGGCCGCTGTCCGGACCGAGGCGGAAGCCGGTGTGGTCTACGCGGCCGTGGGGCAGGTCGAGACGGTCGCCATCGCCGCGGACGGCTTCACGTTCGGCCTCGCGCCTGGTGCAGTGGCGATGTCCGCGCGCGGCACGGGATCAAGCACTGGGGCGTCGGGTGTGAAGGCATGGAAGTCCTTCAGTGGTTTCAAGCATGCGATGGGCCCCGCGGGGCCTGGCATGCAGTGGCACCACATCGTCGAGCAGACGCCCGGGAACGTGAAGCGTTTTGGGCCCGAGCCCATACACAATACGGAGAATGTCATTGCCGTTGACGTGAGAGTCCACGAGCGGCTCAGCGCGTATTACTCTTCCAAGCAGCCTTTTGCTGGACGAGTGACCGTTCGTGAATGGCTTCGTGGGCAGTCCTATGCGCAACAGCGGGAGTTTGGCCTCCAGATGCTCAGGAAATATGGAGCGATTCCATGAAGGCAGATGCTTGGAAGAAACTCTCCACTGAGGCGTTGGTGGAGAAGTATCGAGAGGCCTCCGCGAAACACGGACACCTCCTGGATGCGCTGAAGACGCGGGCCGCGAACAAGGAGTATGACCGAGTCATTGCCATCGATGCGGAGCTGAAGGGGCGCGGTGAGAAAGCGCAGGGGGGAATCCTGACGCTGCTGGGCGACGCAGAGCCGGGGACACGGTTCTGGGCAGCGACGTCCGCGCTGAGGTTCTCCTCTGCGGAGGCGGAGCGAGTCCTTGCAGAACTCGCGAGGCCCCCGCTGAGCCAGATTGGCCTCAGTGCGGCAATGCTACTGGATGCGTGGAAAGACGGAACCTACACGCCCAGGTGATGGCTTGAGAACATCGAGGCTGGGATGTGGCGATGATACTTGCGTCTCTCGTTGGCGGTCTCACGCGGTGAACGCACCACTCGGGTGCTCAACATGGCACCCTGCTCGACGGGAGGCGCTGGGTGCGAGGCCGAGGGAAAACAGCAAGACTGACGGGTGAGGACCGGCTGGAGATCCGGCGGCGTGTCATCGCTGGCGAGACCTTCGTGCCGTCAGGCGCTTGCCGCGGCGGACCTCGGCGCCGCGGACGGCGTGAGGAGCACACGGTCCGGCACGTGGAGGCAGAAGCACGTGCGCCCCTCCTTCCGCTCCAGGCTGATGCGCCACTCCAGGCTGCTCACCAGCCGTTGGGTGATGGCCAGCCCCAACCCGGATCCGCCCTCCTTGGTCGTCACCCACGGGTTCCAGATGCTGTCGCGCAGCGCCTCGGGGACTCCGGGCCCGGAGTCCCAGCACTCCACCCGGACGCCCCCCTCCGCCAGTGAGGCGCTCACGCCGAGACGTCCCCCGGACTCCACCGCCTGCGCTCCGTTGCGCAGCAGGTTGGCGAAGACCTGAAGCACCATGTCCGGATCCGCCAGCACCACCAGGTCCTCCGGCACCTCCACGGAGACGGAGAGCCGCTTCTCCTCCACGGGCTCGCGGATCAGCTCCAGCGCGCGCTTGAGCGGACCCACCAGCGCCACTGGCGCGAGCTGAGGCGCGGGAGACTTCAGCTTGCGCAGCGTAGCGAGCATCCGCTCCAACCGCGCCACCTCCTCGCTGCCAATCTCCACGTCCTGCGGCTCCAACGTGTGGCCTTTGCCGCTGCGCCTGAGCAGGTAGCGGAAGAAGTTCAGCGGGTAGGCGATTTCGTGCGACAGCTCTGCGCCCAGCAGCCCGAGCGTGAACCGCTTCTCGTCGCGCGTGGCCTCCACGTCACTGCGCCGCAGGGCCTCCAGTTCCTTCAGCGCCTCGGCGTGGTGCAGGGACACCGCGCCCAGGCTCGCGATGGTGGCCAGCAGCGTGAGGTCCTCGCTGGTGTAGAGGGCGGCCTGGTGCTTGGGGGGCAACAGCAGCACTCCGCGCAGCCGCCCCAGGGAACGCATGGGCACCACGAGCAGGCGCTGCCACGGCGTCTCCAGCGTCCACACGTGCTGGCCTGTGTTGAGCCGCTCCCGCGCGTCCTCGGGGAGGTTGGGGACCGCCGTCAGCTCTCGCGCCTCCAGCACGCGCACGGGGCCGCTGGTGGGCAGCCATCGGGACACGACCGCCTCCACGGCCTGACGGATGGCGGGCATCTCGTGGAGGCTGGAGAGCTGGTCGCTGAGCTGTTCGATGCTGGGGCGGAATTGCGACGCGGCTGGGAAGAACAGCCACAGCGTCAGGCGGTTGCAGGCCATGAGCCCGCCCACCAGCACGGGGACGGAGAGCAGCGTGGGGAGCCACGTCTCCACGCCCTCGCGCACCAGCAGCCGCAGGGCGAGCCAGGTCAGGAGCGCGCCGCCCAGCGAAGCCAGGACGATGGGCCCCGCGAGCAGTCGCCGCGACAGCACCACGTCCGTCTCCAGGATGTTGTGGCGCACCAGCGCGAAGCCGATGGACAGCGGCAGCAGCGGGATGACGAAGGGAACGAACAGGTGCACCACGCCGCTGCCGGACGCGAGCGCCACGAAGAAGCCCACGGCCAGCGTCGCGGGCGCGGCGGCCAGTCCCCACGCGGCGGACAGCAACTCGGCCCGCTCCCGCCCGCTGCCCCGGCCCAGGCGCAGCACGATGGACAGCAGCAGTACGGCCATGCTGGCCGGGACGCCCTGTCCCACCACCTGGCGCGTGGTGGACGCGTCATGCCCCAGCCATGGCGCGACTACCATCCACGCCGCGGCGCCCACGCCCCAGGCCGTCACCGCCAGCAGCACCGTGCGCAGCAGCGCGCGCCCACGCTTCGGGGGCTCGGGGAAGGCATAGGCCAGCCACAGGAAACCCAGGTCGAAGCCCACGCCGCCCAGGGAGAAGGCCGCCGGGAGCCCCGCCGTCGTGTGGTAGTCGTAGAAGCTCAGGAAGAGCAGGTACGCGCCCACCGTCCACGCGGCGTAGGCGCGTGCGCCCGGGCGGTGTCCCGCCATCACCAGCACCACGCCTCCCGTCCAGAGGAGGAAGAGCGCCACCACGGCGTAGAAGCCGAAGAAGAAGCCCACCTCGTTGGTGCCCAGCGCCAGCAGGGGGCGCCGCACCTCGCGCGGGCCTTCGGACGTGGAGAAGGTGAGCCGTGCTTCCGTGGCCCCGTCTCGCGCCAGCGCGGCGATGCGCGCGGCGGCGGCCTGGGACGGGAAGGGGAGCTCGCGCGGCAATGCCTGTCCTTCGATGGCGACGAGCCGGTCGGGATACTTGAGCGGGAGCCCCTCCTGCGCCCAGGCCGGCATGGAGACGTTGGAGAAGTCCGCGTACGGATCCACGAAGAGCCCGGGGAAGGGCGCTCCGAAACCGCGCCAGGCGTTCACCGCGGCCGCGGCGGCCACTGCCAGCAGCAGGGCCACCGCGGTCACGGCGAGCCACGTCACGGACCTGGATTGGCGCCAGGGGACGTTGCCGGAGGAGGGCATTCGCGCAAGCCTATCCCACCTCGACCCGTGGCTTGCGCGTGGTCAGGATGGCGCGGAGGAGGATTCCAATGGGCGTCCCGGGCCGCCATACCGGGTCGAACGCACTGCCTCCTCCGAATATGAACCGCTGGAGCCAGCGTCCTCCCTTGCGTCCCAGCTCCGCCCGCAGCGCATCGAGCCACGACAGGAGCTCCCCCGCGTCCGCGGGGAATGCGGGGGTGACCAGCTCGTCGCGGAGCGTCTCGAGCGCATGCTCCAGCCGGAGCGCCAGGGCGCCGTGGTCGCGATTCCCCTCGGGATCCAGCAGGGTGTCGTCCCCATCCCAGAGCGCCATCAGGTGGCGCGCCAGCCACATCAGGGACTCCCTCCACCGGGAGGAGGACAGCAGCCTGCGCGCCATCACTCCGCGCACCCGGAGGTAGCCCGAAAGCAGGCGCTGACCCTCGGCGTCCAGGTCGTCTCCCGGTGTCACCGCATGGACCTGGACCCAGTTGTACCAGGCCAGTGCGCGAATGATGGCCGGCTCGGACTCCGCCACGCCGCGCGCGGGGAGCCGGCTCGGGCAAGAGCGGGTGAGCAGCAGGGCGAAGCAGACGGGGTCCGCCGCCGCGAGCATGGCCGCGAGGGCGTTGACCCTGCCTGCGCCGAGCTTGGGGTTGTGGCCCTCCCGGTCCCACGCGTTGAAGTGCTCGTGCGCGGTGCCGGGGCCGTCATCCACGAGAGGAGGAACATCCGCGGTCCGCTGAAGGATTTCCCGCAGCTCGTGCACGTGCAGGTGTGGCGCCTGGCGCAGCACGACGGCGGTGGCGGCGGTGGCCAGCGCGGAGGCCACGCTGGAGTCATCCACGAGTCTCTCTTCGATGCTCGTCACCCGGTACATCTCACCCGGAGCGCTGAATGCGACCGCGGGGCCGAACCGGTTGATGGGGGCGCAGAACGTCTCGTTGTACCGGCGGTACCACCGGCCCGCGGTATCCGTGGAGGAGACCGCGAGCACCTGCGGCTGGCTGGCCAGCTCGTCGGCGCCCAGGGCATATGAGACGGGTCCGTCCCGGCAGTGGTTCTTGGTCGAGTCGCCCACGGCACAGAGGATGGGGACACCCCTTCCCCCGCGCCCCACCCGCTGCGCCTCGCGGAGCACGGCCCGGAGATGGCGCGGGGTGCCCCACAGTGCGTCGCCCATTGGAATGAGGACGAGGTCCGCCTTCCACGCCTGGATGGCGTGCGCCAGGATGAGCGCGAGATCCGTGGGCGCGAGCCACGAGCTGTGCACATCTGCTTCGGTGGGAACGAGGCGGAACAGCCCCAGCTGGACGGTGGGGCCCAGGGCTTCCTGAAGCGTGGCCGCCATGCGAGTGCCATGGCCCACCTCGGTGGGGCCCCTGTACCTGGACGGCGGGCGCGGCAGCCCATGGAAGACCGGAGGCTCGAAGCCCTCCGGGAGCTCATCGGGGAGTCCCGAGAAAGACTCATCGATGATGGCGATGCGGGGCGTGGGGTGCTCCGGTCCGAGGAGGGCATTCGCCTGCGTCAGCCCGATGAGGTCGAGCGCGGATACGAGCAGTGACTCCTCGTGGGCGACGACCTGGGGCTCGGGGATCTCGCCGTGCTTGGGTATTCCTCCCGCGCCCTGCCACAGGTCGAGCAGGGGGAGTTCGGTGCACACCTCGTCATCGATGCCGACGAAGCCATCCACCCTGTCCTCGGTGGAGACCATCAGGCCTCCCCGGCGGGCGCACAGGACGGGCTGCGCGGTGACGAGCTGGGGGCCGGGTGGAGGAACCTCATGCTTCCCCATGAGGTAGAGCTGGAGGTCTCCGATGACGGCCCGCGGGGTGTGACCGTCGAGCCCCGGGCCAGACCAGACGACGAGCGTCTTGTCGCCATACATGGCCATCAGCTCTTCATCGAGCTCTTCGTCCAGAATGACCCTTCGCGCGTATCCGAGGTGCTTCAGGCCCATAGCGCCCCCTCCGCGACGACGGCGAGCCGCCGCCCGAGCTCTTCATTCCTGTCGGCATCGCCCTCGGGGCGGATCCCGTGCGCGAGCCTGGCGAAGCTCCCCAGCCACAAGGCCAGTCGCTCCAGCCGGGCCTCCCTCGCAAGCGTGATCGCGGAGTCAAGCAGCGCCGGCATGGCCCGGACGAGGCTCCCGGAGGGAAGGCCCAACACCGACGGGACGCTCACCCCGCGCGTCCGCTCGTCCTCGGCGCAGTCCAGCGCGTCGTCCATGCACTGCAAGGCGAAGCAGAACAGGTCGTAGCTGCGCTCCAGCAGTTCGGCCCGCCGCGCCTGTCCGGTCTGCCGCAGCAGGCACCTCGCCGCCGTTCCTCCCCAGCGCAGCTTCTCTCGCGTCTGGATGGCGTACGTGCGCGGGTCCAGCTCACGCCGCGCCATCGTCCGCAGCTCCAGCGCGGTGCCGCGACGGAGCGAGGTGAGGGCCCGCGCGAGGGCCTCGCGCGCCACCCGTCGGTCGCCCGTGGCCGCCGTCAGCTCGCGCTCCCACTGACGCAGGAAGATGCCGCGAAACAGCAGCAGCCCCATGTCGGGAGCGACCTGACAATCCACGAGCCGGTCAGCGATGAGCCCATGAATAGCTGCGCAGTGGTGCGCGGCGCGGTAGTGCGCGAGCGCGGCGTCGGAGACGAGGCGGGTGCCGGGGTGCTCCGGATCCTCCGCCACATACCCGGGGAGATCGCGGTTGATGTCGAGCACCCAGAACTCCTCCCAGGCGCCGGTGGGCTCCTGGGTGATGCCCAGACGGTGGGGCAGGGTTTGTCCGTAGTCCTGGAGCGGAGTCGGAAGGCGGCGGAGGACTTCCTGGAAGGTCGCGTCCATGCTCATGGCGGCCCCCCTCACCAGATGTCCGAGACGAAGTGGTACCAGGCCAACCCTCGGAACTCGCTGCTCCGGGTGTTGACCGCCGCGAGCGCGTTCGCGTGCTTCTGGCCCCAAGTCCCCTCGGGGGCATACGCGCGCATCGTCTCGAGCACGCGCTGGAGCCGGGTCGGGTTGCCCGGATCCGCCGCGTAGTCGCTGATCCGGAGGTGGAAGTCCTCCACCTCTCCCGGCTCCTTGGAGAGCAGTTCGCGCCAGAAGTGCAGCGCGTCCTGTGAGATGCGGTTGCGGAAGTCGGGCTGGGCGTAGGGCCCGATGGGCGAGATGGGCGCGTACTTCAGCTCGGACAGCAGGGCCTTGAGCCCATCGCGTTGTTTGTCGTTGAAGCGAGCATCCGTGGGCGTGCCGTCGACAGCGTTCAATGAGGCCAGGATCGCGTTGGCTTCCTCTTTGGCTTGAACGGGCGAGTTGATGAACAAGGCATCGCGCAGCGCCTTCACGTTCTGGCCGCCGTCGCTCTCGTTGAAGAGCGCCCTGAGCACCCGGCGCACCGTCTTTCGCTGATCGTCGGCGACCCTGTTGGGAACGGTCGTGGGGGTCCTCTGTGTCTCCTCCGCGGTGGCCTCGTTCGTCTTCTTCTCGTCCGTCATGGCGATTCCCCTCCCTTGGCACTGCGCGAAGGCCTGCCATGGCAAGGATTGAACCAATGCCTTGTCCCACGGGGGCGCCGCGGGCTTCCGTCGTGCGGGTGGACGTTTCCGACCAGTGTCGCGCGATGGTTGGTCGGTTCCGTCCACGACTCCGGGCGTTGGGGCCGGGGCCACATGCGAGGGTATTCCGTGGCGGTGGCACATGGCTTGCGGTGTCTTGGACCGCAGGAGTACGAACCCGACTGGCCCATGAACATCCTCATCGTTGACGACCAGCGCAGTGCGCGTCGCATCCTCGCGAGCATCCTGTCCACGCAGGAGGGACTGGTGCTGCATGAGGCGTCCTCGCTCGAAGAAGCGCGGAGGGTGCTGACAACCACCGCCATCGATATCGGGCTCATCGACGTGCGGCTGGACGCGGACGCCCGCAATCGGGATGGGCTGGTGCTGGTGGCGGAGATCCGCGAGAAGTTCACGGCGCTTCCCGTCGTCGTCACGGCCTCCAGCGAAATGGAGGAGATCCGCGCGGCCATGCGAGCGGGGGCGTACGACTACATCCTCAAGGACGAGCTGTGCGAGGAGTTGGTGCTCCCCATCATCCAGGGGCTGGGCAGCCGGCGCCGGTTGGAGCACGAGGTGCTGCGCCTCCGGGCGCGCCTCACCCCCGAGACGGGCATCCAGGGGCTGGTGGGCACCTCTGAAGTCATTGGCCGGCTGCGCACCGCCATCCAGCGCGTCGTCCTCTCGGATCGGCCGGTGCTCGTCACCGGGCCCACGGGAGCGGGCAAGGAGGTGGTGGTGCGCGCCATCCACGCGCTGGGTCCGAACTCAGCGGATCCGCTTCTGGACCTCAACTGTGGCGCCATCCCGGAGCTGCTGATGGAGTCCCAGCTCTTTGGCCACGAGCGGGGTGCGTTCACGGGGGCGGATCGACGCCAGGACGGCTACCTCACCGCGGTGCGCCGGGGCACGCTGTTCCTGGACGAGCTGGCCGAGCTGCCGTTGTCCCTTCAAGCCAAGCTGCTGCGCGTGCTGGAGACCGGGCGATTCCGCCGGGTGGGGGCTACCGCCGAAGAGCACTTCCTGGGACGGGTCGTGGCCGCCACGCACGCGAAGCTGGAGGAGCGCGTGCGCCAGGGGCGCTTCCGGGAGGACCTCTATCACCGGCTCAATGTCCTCAACGTGCGCGTGCCCTCCCTGGACGAGCGCACCCAGGACATCCCCGCGCTGATGGCCCACTTCTGCCGCCAGCAGCCGCGCCCGCTGCGCTTTTCCCAGGAGGCAGTGGAGGCCCTGTCCCGGCGATCCTGGCCGGGCAACGTCCGGCAGCTTCGCAACTTCATCGACCGCCTTGCTGTCTTTTGTGACGAGGATCCCATCGGCGCGGAGACGGTGGCTGCCTATCTGGAGCCTTCGCAGGGCCCGGTTCCCGCCGAGGACGGTCTCATGGCCATGGCGCGCGCCATCCTGCAGCTGCCCGTGGCGAACAAGCTGGAGGCCATCGAGTCCACCCTGCTCAACGAGGCCATGGCGCTCGCTGGCGGCAACAAGAGCGGCGCGGCGCGGCTGCTTGGCATCGGGCGTAAAGCAGTGGAGAGACGGTTGGAGCGCAAGGACGAGCCGCCCGAGGTGGAGTAGCCCGCGGGCCTCGGACGCTTTCGTCCATCGTGCCCGTGCCTTCTGGCTGAAGCCGGCCAATGTGCACTGGGTGGATTGCTCCCGCCACCGCGTTCTCCCTCGCGGGTCGGCGCGTGACGGTGACGGCACGACGGTTGCTGTCCTCTGGATGACGGACGGAGCGCCAGGCCCGGCGTCGCCCACTCCGCCCAGGGGGAAACATGCCATCGAAGAATGCTTCGCTGCTGCCTCATTACGAGTCATTGCGCGGTCAGCTCCAGCACGCGCTCGTCGTGGATGCGCAAGCAGGAGAGCTGCTGCACAGCCTGCGGACGCTGGATGCGCCTTTGGCGCAGCTGTTGCCGCAGAACGTGGTGGCGGCGACCGCGCCGCATCTGGAATTGGCCTTCGCGTGGTACCCGGAGAACGCCCCGCTGAGTCTCTACTTGTATTGCAACAACGTGCCCGTTCCCGGCTCGAGGGGCATCTTCTCCGGCGGGCGGCTCTTCCTCCCCATCCCCGCATCGATGCTGAAGCCCTCCGGGACGGAGAACGAGCTGGTAGCGGTCATGCGCTTCCTCATCGGAGGCTGGAAGTACCAGCTCTGGGTGGACGTGGGCGGCCAGCGCGAGTTGCTGGACCAGGGCCGCGACAATGACCCTGGCAATCCGAACGACGACAGCTTCATCCGCACCGTGCGCTTCGGAGGGGGGCAGTCATGAGCATGCGCATCCGCTCCGAGCAATTCAGCAGAGGGCTCATCGTGCTCGCGGGAGTGCTGGCCTCGAGTGCCAGCGCGCAGGACCTTCCTCCCGAGATCTCCGCGGTCAACGCCACCGACTCCGCGGCCAAGCGCGACAGTCAGCCCACGGTGGACCCGTGGATGGCCTCCTCCTCGACGGCGCTCTTCGGCCGGCCGACGGTGGGGGAGTCGTTCAAGTTCTCCAGTGAAGCCAGCAGTACCGGGACGGTGCTGTCGGTCGGCTTCTCACCCGGCGCGCTATGGGCTCCGGGCAATCCGAAGCTGACGAACCTGCAGGTGGCGAGCGCCTACAGCATTGGTGACGGCATCGGATCCTTCTCCCTCAAGTGGGCCGCGCCCTTCCGGGACGTCCGCACCTTCTCCACCGCGGACTGGCAGCGGGTCTCGGATGCTTCCGTGAAGGCCTACGAGGCTTGTGACGCCGAGGTGAAGGACAAGAGCGAAGAGGGTCTGGCTCCGTGCCTGGAGAAGCGCACCGCCGCCGAGGACTCGGAGATTGCCCGCATCCGCCCCGGTCTGAGCCTGGGGGCCAGCGTGGGTTACGGGTTCCGCTCCCAGCGGCTGGAGCGGCTGGCCGCGAACGTTGCCTACGATCAGAAGCTCTGGAGCGGAACGTCGCTCATCATCAACGCGGACATGGAGTCGCAACTGCGGGAACTTCCGCAGGAGGACGGCGGCCTTCGCGTGGAGCGAGCCTGGCAGGCGGGAGGAAGTGTGGGCCTGGCCTGGAGACCCGGGGTGGCATTCCTGAAGCAGCGGCTGGAGCTGTCCGCGGGCGCGAAGGTGCTCCAATGCCTCCAGAGCTGCGGGGAGAACCCATCGAGCGTGAAGTTCGGCCCCCAAGCCAGCTTCGCCCTGGACAAGAACACGGTGCTCGGCGCGTCCGTCAACTGGACGGGCGAGGCCTCCAGCCTGAGGGATGCGCTGGTGGGCGTGGCCGTGTCGCACAGCTTCGGGTTGCTCAAGTAGCGGCGCTGCCGGGGAAAGCGCCCCCCGCTTGTAGGCGCGGCGGGCTTCACAAGGGGACAGGGGAAGGCCCGCCCTGGCCGGCGGACCCCCTGGAGACCTGAACCCGCCGATAAGCGCAAGGCTGCCCGCCGGGCTGCTTCCTCTGGTACGGAGGGGGGAATCTGTCGCACAACATCGCCCGTTAACTGGCGCGTTCGGGTGGTCTAGAACGCCGCCGGCCCTCTTCTGGAGCAACAACCGTGAGCAGTCTCATGAAGGAGTCCGTGCTGCGCGTGCACCACTGGACTGACACCCTCTTCAGCTTCGTCACCACGCGGGACCCGGGTTTCCGCTTCGCCAGCGGCCAGTTCACGATGATCGGCCTGGAGGTCGAGGCCCGCCCGCTGCTGCGCGCCTACAGCATGGTGAGCGCCCACTACGACGACCACCTCGAGTTCCTGAGCATCAAGGTGCCCGGCGGGCCCCTGACCTCCCGGCTGCAGCACCTGAAGGAGGGCGACAACATCCTGGTCAGCAAGAAGGCGACCGGCACGCTCGTCCTCAAGCACCTGCTCCCCGGCAGGAACCTCTACATGCTGAGCACGGGCACGGGCCTGGCGCCCTTCCTCAGCCTGGTGAAGGACCCGGAGATGTACGAGCAGTTCGACCGCGTCATCCTCACGCACACCTGCCGGCGGGCCGAGGAACTGGCCTACCACGACCTCTTCCTCCACGAGCTGCCGCACAACGAGTTCTTCGGGGAGCTGGTGAAGCAGAAGCTCACGTACTACCCGAGCGTCACGCGCGAGGACTTCCGCAACACGGGTCGCATCACCGACCTCATCCAAAGCGAGAAGCTGTTCAAGGACGTGGGCCTGCCTCCGCTGAACCCGGAGGTCGACCGGGTGATGCTCTGTGGCAGCCCCGGCATGCTCTCGGACCTCACGACGATGCTGGAGGAGCGCGGCTTCCGGGAAGGTACCCCCGGAGAGCCCGGCCACTACGTCACCGAGAAGGCCTTCGCCGAGCGCTGAAGCGGCCACGCCCCGCTGCCTACTTGAGCGGGTTGTAGCCGGGTTTCTTGTAGAGGCGGTCCCACTGGCTGGCGATCTCCGGCCGGTAGACCGTCTCCGGCCAGTCCGTCGGGGAGACCTCTTCGATGGCGACGGAGATGGCGCCCTCGGTGCTGCCGAGGGCCTCCATCACGTCCTTCACGATCCGCTCGGCGAGCTGGGTCTTCTGCTGCTCGGACTTGCCGGGGTAGAGCTTCACGGTGACGTGGGGCATGGGCCGATCCTCTACTTCTGGGACGGGTCCTTCGCGGGGGCAGGCGTCTTGAACGTCTCCTTCGCGACGTTCATCGCGGACAGGGCCTTGGGCCAGCCACAGTAGAAGGCCAGGTGCGTGAGCGCCTCGACGAGCTCCGGCTCCGAGACGCCGTTCTCCCGGGCCTTCTTCAGGTGGAAGGGCAGCTGCTCGGTGTTGCCGCCCATGGTGAGCGCGGCGACGGTGACGAGGCTGCGGTCGCGAGGCGCGAGCTCCGTGCGCTCCCAGACGTCGCCAAACAGCACGTCATCCGTGAGCTGCACCATCTTGGGCGCGAAGTCGCCCAGCTGCTTCTTCAGCGCGGAAGGTTCCTTCTTCATGTTCATGGCTCCCTGGGCCGCGGACGGCCCCTTGGCGTACTGCTCGTCGCTGACCTTCTCCAGCCAGGTCACGTTCTTGCCGTCGAGCTCCTCCTGGACGGCGATGTGGCTCATCCGGGTGTTCGCCGTGGCACCGTGCCAGTGCTTGACGCCCGCGGGGATCCGCACGACGTCGCCCTCCCGGAACTCTTGAGCGGGGCCGTCCCAGCGCTGGACCCACCCGGTGCCGGCCGTGACGATGAGGGTCTGTCCCAGAGGATGGACATGCCACGCGGAGCGGGCGCCGGGCTCGAAGGTGACGGAGCCTCCGGTCGCTCGCCCGGGTGGTTTCGCTCCGAAGAGGGCCTGCCGGTGCACGGTGCCGGTGAAGTGCTCGGCCTCCGCCAACTCCACGGGTCGCGAGCCTCCGCGTGAGATGGCGATTTCCGGGCCTCCCTGGGCCGGTGTCGCCGCCACCGGGGCCCCGAGGGGGAGGGCCACGGCAGCGAGGATGCATGACAGACGCAGCGGGTTGCACGGTCTCATGCCGGGATGGGTACGCCCAGCTTCCACCGGCCGCCAGGAGGCAGGCGTGAACGGGCTTTGAACCCAGGTTTGATAATGAGCGCGCCGTGAAGCTCTACACCCGGGCTTCAATCCCAATGCGACGTGATGTTTCAGGTGATTGGTTTTTGCCTTGCTGAATTGCAAGGACTTGCCGATTTCCGATATTTAGACAGGCGCGGTACTCACCCGAGAGGAGCTCCCGATGCTGACGCGTGTCGTGAAGAGTGCTTTCGTTGTGATGGGGCTGTCCCTTGCGCTGGCCTGTGGTGGAACGGAGACGGCGGACGTTGACCCGACGGAAGGCGTTTCGGCCGATGTCCAGGCTCCTACGACGGATGCGGTCTCGGACGACGTCTCCGCCCAGAACAAGCCGGGCTGCGGCGCCTGGAAGCAGCCGTGTTGCGAGTTGAAGTACTGCAACCAGGGTTACGAGTGCGATCCCTCGACCCTGAAGTGCCTGCTCTGAGATCCGGCTTCGGTCTGACGTCAGAGCCATGAAGAGCAAGGCCGGTGGCCACGGTGCCGCCGGCTTTTTCGTTTCTGGCGGGACAGGGACGGCGCGTGAGGGCTTCCCGGAGAGCTTCGGCTGGCGCCATCCTGGCGGTCCATGTTTCACGAGTGCTGAAGATACTTTACTGCAAGCTTTCCGTTCTCCAGATGCGCGACGAAGACAATTTTGCTAATGGCAATAACCCCGGTCCCGTTACGAAATTTTCGCGGGTGGCCATAGACCATCTTGATGGTGAGTAGCTCAAGTTTTTGATTGAGTGGATTGTTCAGCATGGTGGTTTTCTGACCGTGCGCTGACCTTTTCATGTCTAGCGGAGGAGTTGAAGGGGGATGGTTGTAAAGACTGTTCGCCGTTGCTCTGTTGATGCCTGAATTATTCTTTCTGTATCTGCTGAGCTGTGTGCGAATTCTTTCGGCGCATCGTACCTTTAGTTTTTCGAATTGTATGAAGCCTTCTTCTATTTTGAATTCAGGGTCGATGGTTGCGAGTTCTTTGTCGGTGAATGGCCACCAGTTCCGATTGTCATTGATCATTACGTCGATGATTTTTCGTTGCGTGGCGAGAGGCTTTTCTCCTGATTCGCCAGTGAGTTGATTCGCGGCCTTGGCGATCATGTCGTCGACAGCTGAGTTTTCGGTGCTTACTGTGTGCTTGAATTGGATCGCTTTGGCGAATGGTTCGTTGGTTCCCACTGTGACGTCTGCGTGGGTGAATTCGATTGGGCGGGCTTTGTTTATGTGTTTGTATGCGCTCTCCATTTCACGTGAGTAACCCATGATGATGCCGTGGATCTTTCGGCCCCATTCTTCGTGTTTTGCTCGAAAAGAAATCAAGCTGGTCCACTGGATCCAGTTCGTCGTGCCTTTCTGGGACGCCATCAGATTGGAAGCGATTGTTGCCTGTATGGGGGGCTCGATTGCTTTGATCATTGTGCTGATTTCATCTGCGACTGCTTTCATTCTTGCCAGGGCTGCGGTCGCGTCGTTGTAGTAGTTGGACATTGGGCTGGGGTCTTTCGGAAGTTGATCGGTAATTGTTGATTGCCGTTGGACGGTAGGCGCAGTTCCTCAGGGGGAAGGCGCCGAGAGTAATTGCTAAAAGCAGGCCTCGGTGAGCGCGAGGGACGGAAGGATCCCTCGCGCTCCTGGGTATGACTCTGGCTTTGTGTCCGTTATGCCTTGCGCTCCTAGCCTCCGGCAGGGACGGCGCCTGGCTTGCTCGAGAGCGCCTTCATGATGGTGAACTGGCGCTTGCGGGCATCGCTGGCGACCTTCGTGAACTCCGTCTCTGCCTCGAGTTCCTCGGCCTTGGAGCGGGCCTGGGCCTTCTTGAGCTCGGACTCGGCCTCCGCCAACGCGCGCCGCGCCTCCTGGGCCTTGGAGCGCTCGTCTGGGGTGAGCTTGGGCTCATCCTCCTTCGCGGTCTTCAGGTCGGCCTCGGCCTTGTCCAGCGCCTTCTGCGCCTCGGCGGCAGCCTTGTCCGCGGCATCCTTCCGGTCCTTCGCCACCTTGGCGGCATCATCCGCCTTCTTCTGCTCGGTGCCAGCCTCGTCCGCCGCTCGCTTCTGCCGGTCGAACTCCTCCTTCTTGCTGTCGCGCTCGGCCTCAAGGCGGGCGCTCTTTCCTGGCTCGCCCTTCATTGCCCGGAAGTTCTTCTGTTCGTCGTCGCGGGCCTTCTCCGCCACGACGACCGGGGCGCGGGCCTTTTCAATGGCCCGCTCCCTGTCCAACTCGGCGCTCGCGAACTCCCCCTCGATCTGGGCGATCTGCCACTCGGCCTGCGCGGTCTCCAAGGCGAGCTGGTTCTTCTCGAAATCGTTCTGCTGCTTCTTGAAAGTGTCTTCCATGTCCTTGGCCTGCTGGTTCAGGTCCTGGGGAAGCTTGGGAGAAACGACGACATTCGGCTGCGGCGTGGGCATGCACTGCTCCTTCTGGGTGGGTGTTGCGGGAAAGGTGTTGGCTCACGGCACCTGGGTCGTGGCCTGGCCGGGGGAGAGCGTCTGGATCACGCCTCCCCAGGTGCACATCAGCTTCGAGGTGTTGTTCAGCGCGGGCGTGTTCCCGATCAGCACCGTGGGCGCTCCCGTCAGCCAGGGAGCGGGCGTCACCGGCACGCAGGGCATGGGTGTCAGTACGCCCAGGGCGGCGGCCGTCGCGGCGGCCACGGTGGGGTTGCTCACCGAGTTGCACATCCCGAACGGGGGGATGTTCACGAACGGCGCGTGATCCATGATCGTCGCCGCCGGCTGACCTCCGACGAGCACCTTGTTCGTGGGCAGCACCGCCAGCGTGCTTGGCGCCACCCCGAAGCTGCACTGCATCGTGGCTCCCATGCAGGTCTGTAAACTCATGCCGGTTTTCCTTTCAGTTGGGTCAGTCCCATGACGACCTTGATGAGCCACGGGCGGGAATCCGCTGGCGCGAACTCCACCGGTTCCTCAATGGACGTTCCGTGCTCGAAGACCGTTCGCTTCGCGAGCTGCCCGTCGGGATAGAACTCCAGGGCCTCGCCGTGGGGCTTGCCGCTCACGTAGTGCGTCCGGGTGCGGACCTGGCCGTTGCCGTAGAACTCAACGGCCTCGTCCGTGAGCTGGCCCTTCGCGTAACGCGCCTTGCGGAGCAGCGCTCCTAGCGGGCTGAAGCTCTCGTGGTCGCCGTCCAGCTTTCCTTCCCGGTAATGGGCCTTCAGGGAGGGCTGCCCCGTCTCGGCGTGGAACGCGGTGAAGGGGCCGTGCAGCAAGCCCCGGGAAAACGTCTGGTTGAGTCTTGGCTGTCCGTGCTCCTGGACAGACGCCTCGCCGTGCAGCACTCCATGGTTGAAGGTGAACTGCTGGGCCAGCGTGCCTTCCTCGTACAGCTTCAGCACGCCGTGTGGCTTGCCTTCGGCGTCGAGCGTGTATTGCTTGCGCTTGCGGCCCTGCTCGTCGCGCTCGGTCACCGTGGCGGTCTTGTCGTCGGGCGGGCTCAATTGATCTTCACCAGGCCGCCCTTCACGGTGAGCGTCGCGCCGCCATCCACGGTCTGGGCAATGCTGGCCTTGTTGGTCAGCTCCATGCCCGCGTCGTTGACCAGGTTCTGGCTGGCCTTGTTCGTCAGGTTCGTTCCGGCCTTGTTGGTGAAGTCCGTTCCCGACTTCTGGGTGAGGCTCGTGCCGGCGGTGACCGTCAGCTCCTGCTCCGCCTTGAGCGTCAGCGACTTGCCGGCCTTGATTGTCACAGCGCCCGTCACGTCGAGCGTCAGGTCTCCTTTCACCGTGAGGACGTAGTCACCGTCCACGTCGTGGGTGAACTTCGCCTTGCTGGTGTGCGACTCATCACCGGTGATGGTCAGCGTCCGCTTGCCTTTGACGTCGTGGGTCTCATCCCCGGTCTCCACGGTGATGACGCGGTTGCCCTTCTTCACCGTCAACGTGTCGTCCGCTTCCTCGATGGTCGTGGTGCGGGCGTTCTTGACCGTGACGTTGAGGTCCTTCTGGGCCTGGAGGAAGACCTCCTCCTCGTCCTTCTTGTCCTCGAAGCGCAGCTCATTGAAGCCGTCGCCCTCCTTGGAGGACTGCGTCTTGAGCGTGCTTCGCGTCTGGTTCTCCGGGAGCGCGTAGGGGACGGTCTGTTGCGCGTTGTAGATGGCGCCCGTGACGAGCGGCCGGTCCGGGTCCCCTTCGAGGAAGGTAATCAGCACCTCCTGGCCCACGCGGGGCAGGAACATGCTGCCGAACGACTTGCCCGCCCAACCCTGCGCCACGCGGATCCAGCACGAGCTGTTCTCGTCGCTCTGGCCCTGCTGATCCCAGTGGAACTGCACCTTCACGCGCCCGTACTTGTCGGTCCAGATCTCCTCGCCGCTCTTGCCCACGACGAGGGCGGTCTGCGCGCCCACCATCACCGGGCGGGGTGTCCGCGGCGCGGGCCGGAAGGGGACATCCGCCGGGAAGGCCTCGAAGCTGTTGCTGTACGCCTCGTCCGTCGCTGCGTGGACCACCTGGCGCAGCACGTAGTCCCCGTTGATGCTGGCCCGGTCGTGCTCCGCGAGCGTGAACCTGCCCCCCGAGGTGAAGGCCCGGACCCGTCCCCGTCCGCACAGCGTCTTCGCTGGCGCCTCGGCGGCCTGCTTGCGCAGCTTCACCCGCGCCTCTCCGTCCGCCTGCTTCAGGAAGCCGCCGGGGTACTCGTAGCGCCGCAGCGAGGGACTGGCGCCCGCGGGCACCTCCGCGCTCAGGGGGGCGGTGGGGACCTCGAAGTCGAAGTCGCCCATCGCGTGCGCGGTGGGGACGAGCTGCTGCTCCAGCGTGCACTCGGTGAGGGTGTCCTCGGGCCGGAGCGTCGTGTCCTGTCCGGCCACCCGCACCTGCTCCAGTCCCGCGCAGGCCGTGTGCGCGGAGGCGTCGTCCGCGAGCACCAGGGTGTGCTTTCCCTGCGCGTGCTCGAAGAAATAGAAGATGCCCTCGTCCTCCAGGAGCCTTGAGACGAAGTCGAAGTCGCTCTCCTGGTACTGCACGCAGTAGTCGCGCGGGGCATACGTGCCCTTCAAGTCCTTGCGGAAGTCGCCCAGGTTGTGGCGCTTGAAGGTCGCCTCGACGATCTCCGGTACGCTCAGGTTCTGGTGGATGCGGCTGTCGCGCGTGAGGGTGAGCAGCCACAGCCAGGGCCGCAGCTCCGCGAAGTAGGTGGTGAAGTCCTTGCGCGTGCCGGCCTGGATGAAGCGCGTGACGAGACCGTGGATGTACCGCGGCGTCCCGTCCGGCAGCTCCAGCGTCACCGTGGCGCCCTGGCCCACCACCTGCGTGAAGTCCAGGTCGCCGTGGCGCGAGTGCAGCTCCAGGTCGAAGCGGAAGGGCGCGCAGAGGCGCTCCTCGCCATGGAAGGAGCGCGCCAGCAGCACGTCCTTGCCCAGGGGCGTCTCGATGCTCAGGTAGATGGAGTCCTGGGTGTCCATGGGCGGCTCAGGCGCTTCGGATGTGACGGCTGGAGAGGCGCACTTCGAGAGGCTCGGCCGACGGCGTGATGGGACTCAGCCAGGAGGTGCGTCCCAGCCTCGGTCCGCGATTCAGCTTCCTGCGGCTGCGCAGCCTCAGCGCGGGGGCATCCTTCGCATCCAGCAGCAGCACGAAGTCGAAGGAGAGGTGGGGCGGCGCCACCAGTCGGGTGTACGTGACGGCCGTGCCGAAGGCGGTGTGACCCGGGAGGAGCTGGACGAACTCGCGCCACGGCAGCGGGCCGATCCGCAGCGTGAAGCGCGCTTGCGGATCCCACGCGCGCGTGCCGAGCACCGCGCCCCGGCCGAGCGCCAGGCTGCCCGTGCCGATGCGTGTCTGCTGTTCGGGCGCGAGCGGAAGCCAGTCGCCCACGAGCGGCTGGCCCTCCACTCGGGTCCCCAGTCGCTCCGCCAACAGTTGCTCCAGGGCCGACATGGAGTCGTGCGCACCCGACGTGAGGACCCGGGTGTGGGGAATCAGTCCCAGCTGGAGCCGCTCCGGCCAGTCCAGCGTGCCCAGGACCGCGCTCAGGTACCGCGCGAAGGGGTGGTGCCGGGGATGGCTCACCCCCATGCCCACCCGGCGCCGGGCGCGCGCCTCGTACATCAGGGACACGAGGCGGTGATTGAAGATGTCCAGGAAGTCCCGCAGCGCGGAGTCCCCGTCACGGAGCCGGTCGTGGAGCAGCTCGGTGAACGGATCCGGCAGGGGGCCGTGCGCTCCGGCCATCCCGAGGAAGTTCACCCACAGCTCCAGCGTCCCGTCCTTGTCCCGGCGGAGCGAGTCCACGTCCGTGGCGGGGAAGGCCATGGACGTCGAGGAGCGGAAGCGGACCTTCTCGAGCGGGTCCGCCTTCGTTCGCAGGTTCATCTTCAGCAGGCGCACGGCCTGGACGCGGTCCTTGTGTCGCGGGGCACCCTTCCTTCGCCAGTCCGCCTTCCTTGGCAGGTCAATCCTCAGCCGGCGCACGGCCTGGGAGAAGTCGAAGCGGTCCTTGTGTCGCAGGGCCTTCTTCCTTCGCCGGTCCTGCTCCCTTCGCAGGTCTATCTTCAGCAGGCGCACGGCCTGGTAGAAGTCGAAGCGGTGCGCTTCCTCCCGCAGCCGCTGGTTCACAGAACGTGCATCTCGCCGGACATGGGTGGCCATTGCTTCCTCCTCTCCGTCTTTCCGGTGAGCGGGTTGTGCGCCTCGAGCGTCAGCCGGACCAGGGTGTTCACCGGCGCGTTGAGCCCGAAGAAATGGTTGAGCACCGCGCTCAGCAGCAGCGCGCTGCCGCCCACGAACCGCGACTCATCCACGGTGAGCACCAGCTCCAGGCCCCGGCAGAAGCCGCGCCAGCCGTCCGCGGTCATCGGGTGCACGAACTCGCGGCTCCCCAGCATGAGCAGCCCCTGGAGCTGGTCCTCCAGTGCCTCGTCGCCCTCGTACCCGTGGCGCCGGATCATCTCCCGCAGCACCTCCACGCCATTGGGGAGCGCGGTGATCGAGTGGTTGCCGAAGGAGACCTGCGAGACGAACTGCCAGAGGGTGCTCCCTCCCAGCGGTGGATCCCGCTGCGGCGTCGGCGCTTTCAAGAGGCGCACCTCCTGGAGCGGGAGGCCCCCCGCCCACTGCAGCTGGGCGCCGGAAGGCAGCCGCGAGGCGAGGTGCCGGTTGGTGCAGAGAATGCGCGCGTAGAGCGTCCGCTCGTCCGGGACGCTGGGGTTGAAGTCCAGGTCCAGGAAGGACAGGTACAGGTCCGTCCCCAGCGCCTGCTCGCCACGGGCGGGCTCGCGGCGCGCGCTCCAGAACGTCCGGGGCTTGCGCTGCCCGACGGCGTGGTTGAAGGCAAACATGGGCGAGACCACACCCGTCGAGTCCTTTTCGTTCGTGGAGGCGCGCACATCCTGGATGGAGTGCACCTCCGTGGTGGACTCCCACTGAGCGTCAGGAACCAGCCGGTACTCGGTGCGCCGGTGATCCACCCGGATGGGCTCGCTGACCCGGGGGAAGAGGTTGACGACGGGGGTGCAGCCCGTGAGCAGGCTTCGGTCCGAGAAGCCGGGCCGGTCGTCGGGTTTGACGTCCAGCGGGATGGCCAGCTCCAGGAGGTTGCCCTTCGCCGCCTGGACGTTCTGTCTGCCGGGCTCCAGGTCGAAGAACAGGAACTTCTCCGGGAAGACGCAGTACTCCTGCAGGAGCCGGTGGCCGGTCCGCCCGTGCCGGTGGCCCGGGAGCATCGCTTCGTCCGCGGCGAACCCCACCGGCCGGATGGGCTGTCCTGGCAGCAGCCGCAGCTCCTCACGCCTCTGTGAATCCCGCTCGCCGGAGAGGACGGCCAGCCCGAGCGCGTGGTGCGCGAGCAGCTCGTAGAGCCAGCAGGCCTCCATCGCGCCTCCGCCGAGGAACAGCCGGAGTGTGTCCATCTCCAGGCTGGCGAAGGGACGGCGCTGTGATTCCAGCCGGATGGACAGGACCGCCTGGGCGGGGCCCCGGTCCGTCGAGAGGGGCTTGAAGTCCTGGATGGAGCGGAGGCGGACCTCCTTCACCTCCACGGGCCACAGCGTGGTGGGGTAGCGGGTCCGGAACCAGCAGCTGGCCTTGCCCGGTGTCTCCTTCGTGAACAGCGGGGTGTCCTGAGGGAGCGTCAGGCCGCCGGGAGGAACGGCGCCAGGCTCCGGCACCAGGCGGGCGATGGCCATGGAGGGCATCGGCTCCACCAGATGGGGGGCGATGAGGCCCAGCAGGGCGGTGCTGATCTCCGGGAGCTGTTGCTGGAAGCCGTGCTGCACCCGCGCGGTGAGGAACGCGAAGGACTCCATCAAGAGCGCGGTGTGCGGATCGTCCCAGGCCTTGTCCACCAGGCCCAGCCGCTGGGAGACCTTGGGGTGCTTCATGGCGAAGCGCCCGGTCGACTCCCGAAGTTGAGCCAGCTCCTGTTGATACACCCGCAGCAGGGCATCTCTGGGTTTCACGTGGGACCTCCCGCGCGGTTGCGCAGTTCCAGGGCGAAGGTGAGGGGCTCGGCCCGCTTCTCCATCCACAGCAGGCCGGACACGAGCACGCGCAGCACGTCCTCCCGGGTGGCGTGCGGCTCCACCGCGACCCGCACCTCGCCCAGCCGGGGCTCGAAGGCGGTGATGGTGTGTGCCAGCACCTGGGCCAGCCGGGCGCGGTCCGTGGACGACGCGGAGCGGAGCGTCGCCATGTCGGGCAGGCCGTAGTCGAGGACGGTCCACGCGTCCGGCGCGAGTGTCTCCGCCTGCTGGAGCGTGAGGCGGCTCCGGGTGTTGAGCAGCCGGGTCAGCTCCCGGTGCACCGACTCCCGCAGCTGCTCCTCGCTCAGGGTCTTCGGCAGGTGGGCTCTCCGCCGCCGCGGCTCATCGTCAATGAGCCGATCGAACAGGGGCATCGGGGCCACATGATTGTCATTGCGCTGTTTCATCTCGTGGCTCCGGTGCCCCTGTCGTGGGGACCTACGCGTTCTTCTCCAGGTCCCAGGACGCCGAGACATCACCGCTGGCGGTGCCCGGGCTGTCCTGCTTCTGCTGCTTGTAGGCCCACTTGATCGCCGTGTAGTTGAGCGAGAGGGTTTCGATGGGCAGGTCCCCACCACCCGCGCCCACCGACACCGAGCCGATGATCACGTTGTCCAGTTCGTAGGTGAAGAAGGCCACCGGCGCGCTCTTGGAGTCCTCTTCGCTCGCCTGGTAGATGGTGATGACGGCCTTCTTCAGGTTGTTGCCACCGCTGCAGTAGTGATTGAGCGACGGTGACGTCTTGTCGACGTACTTGGTGATGGTGAAGTCCTGGTGGGAACACCGGCCGTGCCTGCGGCTGGTGTTGGAGGCGGAGCCCGCGGAGAGCGGCATGGACACGCCATGGCTGAAGGAGAGCAGCTCGATCTGATCCTTGCCCTCCGTGGTGGTGGACTGGCCGGCGAGCGTCTTGACGTCAGGGAAGCTGATGTAGATGTTTTGCATGGTGGGTTATTCGAGGCGTGAAAGGGTTCAGGCCGCGGGCGGCGGCAGGCTGGCGACGAGCCGGATGGAGGCGTTCAGCTCGTTGAGCTGGAAATGGGGCTTGAGGTAGACGATGGCCTTGTAGGAGCCCACCTTGCCGGGCACCTCGGTGACGTCGATCCGGGCCTCACGCAGCGGCTGCCGGGCCTTGATGTCCTGGGAGGCCTCGTCGTTGAGCTGGACGTAGTCGCTGATCCAGTTGTTGAGGAACGAGGCGACGTTCCCGCGCGTCATGAAGCTGCCGACCTTGTCGCGCATCATCGCCTTGATGTAGTGGGCGAAGCGCGAGGCCGCGAGCAGGTAGGGCATCATCGACGACACCTGCGCGTTGGCGGTGGCGTCCAGGCTGGAGTATTTCGTGGGCTTGTTGGTGCTCTGCGAGCCGAAGAAGACGGCCTTGTCGTCCCCCTTGCGGTAGACGAGCGCGAGGAAGCCCAGGTCGTTGAGCTCCTTCTCCCGGCGGTCGGTGATGGCCAGCTCCGTGGGGATCTTCACGACGTCCTCCCCGCTGTCCGTGGTGAAGGTGTGCAGGGGCAGGTCGGAGACGGTGCCTCCGCCCTCGAAGCCGCGGATGGCCGCGCACCAGCCGTACAGCGAGAAGGCGTGGGTGATGCGCTCGCCCAGCTTCCAGGCGGCGTTGCCCCACAGGTACTTGCCGTGGGCCTTGGCGCCCTCGCCGCCCTTGCCTTCGACGCTGAGGTCCTCCTCGAAGATGAAGCCATCCACGGGGACCGTGGCCTTGCCGTAGGGCAGCCGCATCAGCACGCGCGGCAGCACCAGGGTGGCGTAGCGCGAGTCCTCCGTCTCCCGGAAGCTGCGCCACTTGATCATGTCCGACGCCTCGAAGCGCATGGCCAGGTCGCGCGGCACGTCGAGCCCGGTGAAGTCGTCGTCCTTGAGGCCGAACAATTTGGGACTCGCGGCGGCGATGAAGGGCGCGTGGGCGGCGGCGGCCACGTTGGAGAGGTTCGTCAGCAGCGCCACGTCCTGCGGCAAGTGGGTGAACTCGTAGTCGCCGATGAGCAGGCTGAACGGATGCCCGCCGAAGGTGCCGTACTCCTCCTCGTAGACCTTCTTGAAGAGCGCGCTCTGGTCGAAGTCGATGGCGCTCTCCAGGTCCACCCGCAGCTCCTCCTTCGTGGCGTGCATCACGCGCAGCTTGAGGCCGGTGCCGGTCTCCGTGTTCTTGACCAGGGAGTGCAGGCCGCGCCAGGTGGCCTCCAGCTTCTGGAAGCTTTCGTCGTGGAGGATGTCGTTGAGGAGCCTGGAGAGTTCCTCGTCGACGTGGGCGATCTGGACCTGGAGCATCGTCACCGTGTTGGGACCGACGACGACCTCCTCGGTCTCGATGAGGTCGACGAGGATCGCGGTCAGCGCCTGCGCTTCGTCCGGCAGCTGCTCGTCCTTCAGGTCACCCTTGATCTGCCTGACGAGGCTGTTCACCAACTTCGCGTCGATTGCGGTTGCTTCCGTGGACATGGCTGGGTTCCTGGGCTGGGATTACGGGTGGGTGGCGTTGAACGCATCGAGCTGCTGCTGGGTTTCCGCACTGGCGGCCTCGGCGGCACCGTGGAGCTCCTCCAGGCTCGCGTGGAGCGTGTCGAGGTTTCCGACGGCGACGGGGGCCTGCAGGACCGTGTGGATGTCATTGATGCGGGCTTCGATCTTCTTCACGGTCTCCAGGGCCTGGCGGGCGTCGCGACGGGCCGCGATGGCCTTCTCCCCGGTCTTGGGGTCCATGAACCGGCGGGCCTGGATGACCCGGGCGTCGGCGGCGGACGTGATGGCCTGCTGGTGCTTCTTGATGAGGACCCCGGCCTGCGAGAGCTCCAGCTCCGCCGGGAGCGAGGCGGGGAAGGCGGCCTGGAGCGCCGTATCGAGCGCGGCCGGAACGCTCGGTGTCGTGGCGTAGGCCTCCGCCGCGGTGGTGATGGCGCCGGCGTTGGCCTGCGGCAGCTTCTGGAGGAGCACCTTTTTGGCAGTGGTGAGCCTCTCTCCGTCGCTGGTCTGCTCGTCCTTGTCGGCGCCCAGCGCCCTCTCCAGGTCCCGCAGGGGGACGCCAATCCCGCTTTTACCCTCGGCGATGTGGCGGAGCGCCTCCACCGCCTTGGTGAGTTCAGCCGCCTTGGCCTGGTCACTGGCCAGGGCCTCCAGCCCGATGACTGACTGGAGGTCGTTCGCCGGGCCCGCCTTGAGCGCGGCCAGGGCCTTCGCGACGGCGTCGGCGTCGGCGGCCTTGACCGCGCCGCTCAGCGTGTCGAGCTGGCCGATCAGCGCCTTGCCCTCGCCGTTTGCCAGGAGCTCGTCGATCTTCTCGCGGAGCCTGGAGGCGACACCGGGTTGTTTGAGCGCCGCGGGGTCCGCTCCCGGAAGCAACTGCTTCAGGTGGTCGCAGGCTCCCTCCATCCGGTGGACCGCCTTGGCCGCCTGGATGACGCCGACCACGGCCCCCACGCGGTCCAGGAACGCCTGGGCCTGCGTGCTGAGCGTCCTGGCGGCGTTGACAGCCTTGGTGAAGGGCTCGCGGCGCCGATCGACTTGATCCGCCTTGGCCTTGGCCGTGGCCTTGGCATCGAACACCTTCTTGAAATCGGCGTTCAGGTTGTCATTGCCGCTCAGCTTCGCCACCACGTCCACCAGACGCTGGCGCTCGCGCAGCAGCTTGTTCATCTGGGGGGCCTGCTTCACGATCTGGAGCGGCTCGAAGTCCTCCATCTTCTTGAAGGTGAGCCCGGCCGGCCCCGCCTTCCCGCCAAGCTTGAGCGTGGGCGCGAGCTTGCCCATGAACTCGTCGAAGGTGTCGCGGTCGATCTGGACGAACTTGCGCTGCTTGAGCAGGTCGCCCGGATCGGTATTGCCCAGCAGGTCCGCGAGGATGCCCACCACCAACGGGAGCTCCATCTTCTTGGCGGAGCCGAGCGTCTCCACGTCGTAGGTGATCTGCACCCGCGGCGGCCTGTTCCGGTCCAGCCAGTGCTGCTTGCTTTCACTGCTCATGGTCTTGCTTCTCCTGTTCGTGGGTTGCGCGCTTCACTTCGCGTCCCGGATGGCGAGCAACGCGAAGATGGATTTGAGGTCGTCCGTGCCTGGGACCAGCTCCTCAAGGAGTCTCCCGAGCGGCATCGCTCCCCACTGCACGGCCCGCTTCACCAGATAGGGCGTGGGGCTGTGGGGCTCCGTGCGGAGCAGGTAGTCGGAGGCCTCTGTCAGCCATTGATAGGCTTCAGTCCGGCTCTGGATGGAGCTCCGGGGGGCCACGGGCGGGATGGGCGCGGATGGATCCGGCGGGGACGCAGGGTCGCTCCGGGCCGGGGGCTCCATCAGGTCACTGACCGGCGCCAGCACCGTCCGCAGGTCCTCCAGCGCGCGCCGGAGCTGGCCGAGCAGGGGGCGCTCCTCGTCCAGGTGCGGTGAGAAGACGCTCTCCACCTCCAGCGCCGCGTCGTTCACTTCGCGCAGGGCCTGGCCCAGGGGAGGGTAGAAGGCCGCGGGCGTGGACCGCAGGGCGCTCAGGAAGCCCTGGGCGTCCAGGGGCTGGGAGCCGTCCCGCGCCGGCTCGTCGTCGCGCGACCGCGCTTCATGCTTCTCGCGGTGGAGGATGCGCTCCCAGTCCGCGTAGCAGCAGGCCGTGCCGCTGCCTCCCGTGGGCTGGGAGAGCGGGATGCGCTTGAGCCTCGGGGTCGCGTTCCGGTCGAGCCATTCGAGCACCGAGACGCGAGGGCTGACATCGCCGCCCTCCAGCGCGGGCCAGGCGGTGTCCCAATACCTGTCAGCCAGCGCGGCCAGCAGGCGCAGTCCCTCCGCGAGTCCCTGGAGGCCATGCAGTTCGAGCAGCGCTTCGGTGAGCCAGGCCGCGAGCTGCAGGTCCTTGGATCGCGGCAGCGCCTCCTGGCAGAGCTGGGCCACCTGCCGCCAGTGGGCGTGCTTGAACTGGTCCCGCCCGATGTCCTTCAGCAGCGCGGGATCGTCTTCGCGCCGGGCCTCACGGATGGCGTCGTACGTCAGATCGTGACGCAGGTGGGGGCCCGCTGGAGCGTCTTCGGAGACGGGCGCGAGCAGCTTCTCGAGGTCGAGCAGGGGGGCGCTCATGGCGTGGAGTTCCGGGTCAGTGAGGTGGCGGGTGCACCCGACGGCGCGCGCGTGGGCCAGAGACGGGGCGAGGTGAAGCGGGTCTTGCCCTCCAGGCCGGTGAGGGGAACGCGGAGGAAGGCCACCGCCTGCTCGCAGAGGCGGCTCCGCTTCTCCTCGACACGGATGGCGAAGCGCAGGGTGTGCGGCCGCGGATCCGCGCCGCCGCCGAAGTCCACGGGCCGGCCCTGCTGGGCACGCAGGAGGCGCAGCAGCGCCCAGGTGCCGCCGTACTCGAAGCGCGCGGTCGCGTCCGGGGCTCGCGGGCCGCCGCAGGCCTCTCCGCGAGCAAGGGGCGCGGAAGGGGCGTCCTTCGCCCAGCGCAGCGCCACCTGGAGGGGCTCGCCCGGATGCCACGCGCCCGGCTTGCCCGCGGCCAGCCGTCGTCCGCCCGTCACCAGGCTCCAGGTGATGATCTGGTTGGCGAGCCGCTCCTCGCCCGCGTTGACCCGGGGCTCCAGCTTGAGGCCGTAGCCGGCCAGCCCCTCGTCCTCGTCGAGGAGCAACGGCGCGAGGAAGGCGCGGGTGGCGCGGACCTGCTCGATAAAGGCAAGGGCCTCGGCCGGCAGCGACCGGCGCTCCGGGGCGTCCACCAGGGGCAGCACCTCGTCCAGTGCGAGGAAGAAGGCGCGGACCTCCGGGAGGGCCGCGTCCGGGGCCTCCACCATGTCGGTGGTGAACGGGAAGCGGCCGGCCAGGGTGGTGTTGAAGCGGCGCGCGAGCCGGGCGTAGGACTCTCCCAGTTGATCACTGACGAGCTGGTCGCAGCGGCGAGCCACCAGGCCTTGCAGGCTGGCGCGGCGGGCGAGGAAGAAGTCCTTGCCTGCGTCTCCGGCGGGCGGGAGGCCCTGGAGGCAGTGCTCGCGGGTGACGTCCATCAGGCCCTGCTGGACGAACGACTCCAGCGCCTGGACGGAGTTGCCGGGCACCTGCTGTTCCCAGTCGCGCAGCTCGTCCCCGATGCGGCGCCACTTGAGGAGCAGCGGCGGACGCTCGCTGGTGGCGGACACCTCCCACAGGAGCGACACGGGCAGGGTGGCGTAGTCCCGGGCCAGCGTGGCGGCGCGGGTGCGCTGCGTCTTGAGGTACTGCCCCAGGGCCACGGCGTCCGACACCCCGAAGGCCTCCAGCGCCGCCGGGGACTTGCCCTGCCACCGCGAGAAGCGCGGATCCGGCGCGTAGAGCGTGTCCCGCTCGAAGAGGGCGTCCACGCGCTCCAGCAGGCTTCCTGCCTGGGATGCCAGCAGCTCTCCCAACTCCTGACGTGTGCTGATCAGGAGGAGCTGGTCTCCGAGGTCGCGCAGTTGCCGCAACTTGCCATCCACCTGCTTGAGATTGGCCAGCTCGGCGGCGAGCTGGGACTCGGCCTGGGGCGCGTGGGTGGCGGCCTCGCCGGCGGGCATCGCCTCCAGCTTCCGGGCGCGGAGCAGTTGGACGCTCAGCCGGCGCTCCAACTGCTGGCGGGCCACCTCCGCCACCACCTCGTGCAGCTCGCCGGGGAACGCCGCCAGCCCCTCGGTGAGGAAGCCTTCGTAGAGCTTCGTGAGGCGGAGGGCTTCGTCCAGCGCGGGCTCGGACCAGAAGACGCGGACGGGTCCCTTGGACGAAGCGGGCGGGGGCGCGTCGGGTTCGGCCATGAAGCCCTGGGCGAGCAGCTCCTTCAGCGCCTTCTCCAGGGCGAGCGCGCCCGCGGACAGCTCCAGCTTGCAGCCCTGGTCGTCCCGCGCCAGCAGGGGCCCCGTGGCCCGCGTGGAGAGCGCGCACAGCCGCTCCTTCAGCGCGTCCAGCTCTCCTGTCCACTGGCGCTCCATGTCCGCCGCCGCCGGTTCACCCAGCGCGCGCGACTTGCGCACGGAGTCCAGCAGCCCGGTGAGGGACTTCCCCAGGCCAAGCGGGCCAAGCCAGACGGCCCCGGGCCGGGCCAGCTCCGTCCTCAGACGCTCCAATGCCTGCGCGAGCTCACGGGCCGTCCGCGCCACGGACGGCCCTTCGCCGCCACGTCCCTCCAGTCGGGTGGCCAGGGCGACGCACGCCGCCAGCCGCGCCTCCAGCGGGTTCTCCACGAACAGGCGGCGCGAGAGCTTTCCGGCGAGCGCGGTGGCCCGGCGGGGCGCCGCCTCTTGCAACGACGCCTCGAAGCGGGGCGCGGAGGCCTGCGCGAGCGCTTCTTCGTAGCGCGCGCCGTTCTGGAGGAGCGCGGTGCCAGGGTCGGCATGCAGCAGGTACCGCGCGAGCCCGTCCACCGCCTCCAGCCGCTTGCGCCCGGACTGGCCTTGCAGGGCATTGAACGCATCCACCTGCGCGGTGAAGGTGGCCAGCTCCTGATCCAGCGAGCGCAGCGCCTGGAACTCGGGGGTCTCCTCGGGAGCGAGCAGGCCGTCAGGAAGCGCGGGGTGCTGGACCTCACCATCGAGGATCTGCCGGAGCCTTGTTCCGAGCTCCCGGTGGAGGGTGGGCAGCACCAGGTCCTCGAAGCTGACGCGGAGCGCGTCCTGGAGCTGTCCGGCCAGGGTCGACGCGGGCGTGCCGGGCAGCTTCGCCAGCTCCTGGAGGACCGTCGCCGCGCGGCGGCGTTCAGCCTCCGCGTCCGGCGCTCCCTGGGCTCGCTCCGTGCTCAGGCGGGCCAGACCGGCCATGCCCTCGGCCACGGGCCGCGTGTCACCGCGCAGGCGCTGTTCGAGCGTCCACAGGCCGACGGGCATCAGCACCACGCTCACGGCCAGCGACCACCGCAGCGCCATCAGCGCCCGCTGGTTGCGGCGCTTCTCCGAAGCGGACGGACGGGCCAGGCTGCTTTCAGGGAAGACCTTCTGGTCGAGCAGATGCGTGAGGAAGATGGGGTGCGGCCCGGGCGCGGGCGCTCCGAGGGTTCGCTCCGTGAGCCGCTCGTTCGCGCTGAGGTCCCCGTTGAAGTACACGCCGCGCAACGGCAGGGCCTCGTGGTGGACGCTGGCCCGGAAGATGGGATCCAGCAGGGCGCGCGCCGGCTCGGTCAGCCCCCGCAGCGCGGAGGGGAAGGTGAAGGCCGCGTCGCGCTCCTGCGCGTTCTGTCCTTCCTCGCTGGCGAGCAGCTCGAGCTGCACGCGGGTGAGCGTCCCGTGGAGGCGCTCGAAGGCCTCGGGGATCCATTCGGCGCGCCACGCCGCTTCGAACGGATGCGGGTTGGACCAGCCGAACATCTCGTTCCACATGTCCGAGGGCAGCGCGCGGCAGAAGCTGGCGAACCCGGGGAGGACCTCGGCCTGCGTGAACAGCACGTAGATGGGGAAGCAGACGCCCAGCTCGTCCTGGAGCGTGCGCAGGCCCTTCGCCACCGCGTCCGCCTGCGCGCGGGCCTTCTCGCGGGAGGCGCGGTCCGTCCCCAGCAGCAACGCGGCCGGGAGGGCGAGCACCGCCGCGTCGATGGGGCGCAGGGGCCGGGCGCCGCGAAGCGACTTCAGCGCGGAGCGGAAGGACGGCTCGGCGGACTTCGTCAGCCCCGGCAGGTCGATGACCTGACCCTCGTTGAAGATCCACGCGGTGGGGCGGGTGGGGTCCTGGGGACGCTCAGGCTTGCCGAAGGGCAGGGGGAGTTCGACGCTCTTGAGGAGCGTGGCGCTGTCCGCGTCGGGCGTGCCCACCAGCACGCAGTGGGGCACCGCGTAGGTGGCGCCGCCCTTCTTGGGCGCGAGGAGCCGCGACCACCGCTCCAGCAGGCCCGGTGCCGGCTTCCCGGTGTCCTCGGGAGTCGTGGGGACTTCCGGAGCGGGCTCGGCGACGGGCGCGGGCGTCCGCGGTGGGAGCGGGGTGGGGGCGGCCGTCATGAGCCGCGCCGCCGCCTGCTCCGCCTGGCTCTTCATCCAGAGCCGCACGCCCTGACCGAGCGCGGCGAGCACGACCGGGACGCAGCCCGCGAGGAAGGATTCGAGCGCGCTCATCGCGGCACCTCGCCGTGCGCGAGGATGCGGTCCAGGGAGGCCCGCAGGCCGCGCGTCTCGCGCCGCACGATGACGTTCCCGGCCACGACGCCGAGCCCCACGACCGCGGCCAGCGCGCACGCCCAGGGCCGCAGGGACGCAAGGCGCCGCTCGTGCTTGCCGTCCAACGTGTGCGCGTAGGCCTGGGGCAGCAGCCGGTGGGCGGGTTCGCGCGAGCCCGGCTCCCGCCGGAAGACGAACGCGAAGAGCCGCCGCCGCACCTTGCGGAGCTGGGTGCTCACGTCCCTGTCCCGGAAGCGTCCCTGGAAGCCGAGCGACAGCACCAGCAGGTACACCGCGGCCATCTCCACCCGGGCCGCGTCTGCCTCCCGGAGCAGGACTTCGATGTCGGTGAAGAGCTGGTCCCCCGCGACGTGGGTGCCGAAGAGCTCCTCTTCCAGCAGGGCGCTGCTCCACGCGTCCCGCCCCGGCCAGGCGTGTTGGATCAGCACCTCGTCGGTGAAGGCGGCCAGGACGTAGCGGACCTCCTCCGGTCGGATCTCCTGGGCGTCCTCCTTCCCACGGGAGCGGTGGGAGCCCAGGCGCTCCAGCTTCTCCACCAGCGCCGTGCGAAGCCTCGCGAAGGTGTCGTCCTCGGGCGCGGGCTCGTCGTTGTCGGGGTCGGGCTCCGGGGCCTCCACGAGTGTCTGCTTGAGCCGCAGCAGCTCGCTGAGGAACTCCCGGGCCTGCTCGAGCAGGGGCGCGCGGTGCGGCTGGTACTCGGTGGGAAGGGAGGAGGACATGGCCTGGGCGGTGACGTCAGGAGGGCTTGGTGCGGGGACCGACGAAGAGGGTGAGCTGGGCGGGAGGCGCGAGCGGACGCGGGTGCTCGGGATCGCGCGGGTTCTCCACCGCCAGCGGTTGCCGGGACTCGAGCAGGCCGGGCTCGGGGGTGAGCGAGAACAGGAGCGTGCCGCGCGGCGCGAGCAATCCCCGGCACTGGTTCACCTGCACGCGGGGCACGCCCACGCTGCGCTTCTCGCGCAGGCCCTTGAGCTGGGTTTCAGGGCCGATGCGCGCGCCGCGCATCCAGTCCAGCAGCTGCCGCTCGGTCGTCCCCGGCGTGCCCTGGATGCCAATCACCCACTCGCGGTCCAACCAGTCCGCTTCCACCTGCGTGGAGAAGCGGTCCTGCGATTGCCGCAGGGGGATGGCGGTGAAGAGGTCGGAGACGCCCTGATCGAGGCTCACGCGGATGAAGTCGATGACCGCGTCGAAGGCGGCACCTGGCGACGCGTGCTCGTACCGCTCGAAGCGAGGAGGAATCCGGCTGTGGCCGATGGCGGCCAGCTGCCCGGCGAGCGAACAGAGCCCGAGGTAGAGCGTGAAGGGATGGGGCTCGGTGGCGAGCAGCACCTCGAAGGCGGGGAGTCCCGCCACCAGGTGGTGGAGCAGCCGCTCGCGCTCGTGGACGAGGGCGCGCTCGGTGTCGGCGCTGGCGGTGCGGATGCTGTCGTCCAAACTGGCGGCGCGGCCGTGGAGGTCCTTCGCCAGCTGTGCGCACCTCATCCCAAGGAGCGTGCTCGCGTCCGTGGAGAGGCGAGGGGCTACGTCGCCGTTCACCACGCGGAACTTGTTCTGGACGCACTCGATGGCGACCAGCGGCAGCCGGCTGTAGCCCGGGGTGGCCTCGCCGGCCTGGAGCAGGAGGCGGGGATGGAGCACGGTGAGGTGGGCATCCCCATCGCCCGTGTGCTCATCGCGCACCTGGCCGGTGGGCTGGGCTTCGAAGCGGGCGTAGAGGCCGCTCGTCCCCGAGCGCTTGTCGGCGCTGACCGCCAGGAAGAGGGTCACGGGCTGTTGGCTGGCGCGCTCCCGGAGCGCGCCGAGGTCCAGCGTCAGGCCCGCGGATTTCCTTCCGGCGTCCGTCTTGGGCGGCGGGTAGCGCACCGTGAGGCCGTCCTCGAAAACGGCCTCCAGCTCCTGGACGCGAAAGGCGCCCTCCGCGAGGGCCTGCGCATCGAAGGACAGACGCCGCACGCCCCAGTGGAAGGGATTGAGCAGGCGCAGGTGGTAGCGGAGGGATTCCTCGTGATGGTGGGCCTGCTGCTGGAAGTGCTGCGGCATGAGCAGCATTCCGTCCGACCAGTGGATGGGCGGCGGAATCGTGTCGTCATGGCTCATGGCAGTCCCCCTGGAGCTCGGGCTGGGTCAGGCAGAGGTGGTTCGCGCGGACTTCCAGCTGGAGGGCCCGCTTGGGGTCGAACCGGTAGCGGTGCTCGCCCTCCGCGCTGTAGCCGACGAAGACGAGGCCGCCGGCGGTGTGGGCGGGGACGTAGCGCCGGAACTCCGGGAGCGACTGGTCGGGGACCAGCTCGTAGAACTCCTCGTGGACGTCCGCGGCGTGGTCGCGCAGGAACTGCTCGCGCCCGACGAACCACTGCGTCGCGCCGACGGCGAGCAATTGTTCCAGCACGGCGGGGTCGTAGACGAGGAGCAGGGAGAGCGGGACGGGACTGTTGTCATTGGCGTCCGGCCGCAGGCGGATCTGGACCTTCAGCCCGGTGCCAGACGAGACACAGCTCGTCAGGGAGAGGGCCAGGACGCAGATGGCCAGCGGCCGGCGCTGAAGCCGGCGGTTCATGGTGTCTGTCTTTTCTCAGGGGCCGGGGAGGTGAGTGCGGTCCCGGACACTTCCTGGCAGGAGCAAGGCGCGGGCCAGCGTCACCGCAGGGGAGAGGCACTCACGCGTCGGCAAGAAGTTGCCGGGGATGGGTTGCCCGGCAAGGTCTGCCGGCAAGAAGTTGCCGACGGACCTCGAACTGAGACAGCGGCGAAGGCGGAACCGAAGAATGAGCGCATGTCGCGACTGGATTGGGCCGGCTGCTGCGCCGGACGTTCGTTTTGGACGTCGCCTGGGCCGGCGTGTGCCCAGAGGCGCCTGCACGGCCTCCTCACAGGCTTGGCGCCCAGTCTGCGGGCCCCGTCAGCCGCCTTCTTCGGCTCCTCGGCTTCAGCCCTCTTCCTTAACAGGGCTCTCGTCCCTCCAATGCGCTATGCGTTCCGCAGCGCCTATGGAGTGATGTTCCGCCAGGCCGCCAGCGGCGTGAAGCCGCACCGCGCGTAGAGGCGCAGCGCCGCGGCATTGTCCTCATTCACCACGAGCGTCACTGCCGAGGACTTGCGTAGCAGCCGCCTTGCCAGCGCGCTCACCCCTGCGGTCGCGTAGCCCCGGCTGCGGTGCTCGGGCGAGGTATACACGCCCTCCACTTGGCAACCCCAGCGGGTGCGGAGGCTCACATCCGCCTGGAAGACGAGCTGCCCCTCGCGCTCGAGCACCCACGTGTGTCCGAGCCGCAGCTTCTCCTCCACCCAGACCTGGGCCACGTCCAGGGACTGGCCGTGCTCTTCCCGCCACATCCGCGACAGGTTCTCCCCCACCGCACGCCACTCGGAGCGCCGCGCCCGCCGCAGTCCCATGCAAGGGAACTCTGCCGGGGGCTCGCGCAGCACCATCATCTGCTGGCGGACCGCGTGCGCGGGAGCCACGCCCGGGGCCCATTCCCGCCACAGCGCATCGCAAGCGTCCCGGGGCCCGGAGATCCTGCAGCGCCGGTACAGCGCGCGCAGGTGGGCGCCGAGCCGCTCCGCGGCCGGGATAGGAGCCCCGCCGGGGACGGCGAAGAGCGCTGGCGCCACCAGCACGAGCGCCTCGACGTCGGCTCCCTCCGCGAGGCCGTACCACCCCAGGAGCTCAAGTGGGTGGGCCTCCAGCAACCGCAGCAGGTGCAGGTGGAGGAGGGGGGCGCGCAGCAGCCGCGCCCGCACCGCACTCCGGTGCGCCTCCCCGAGGCGGATGATGCCGAGCCCTTCCATGCGCGAGCTGCCCGGTCCCTAGAGCGGCCTGTTCCCGGGAATGGGAACTTTGAATTCGGGGGTCCCATTCTCGACGCGCTTATCGGTGAGCGGATTCCACCAGGCCGTCAGGCCGGCGGCGCCCTTCGGTTCGTGGTACGCGATTCCGAGCTCGTCGAGCATGTTGCCGCAGTGCATACAGCATGACGCGTTGGCGCAGATGATGCTCCCTGTGAGCAGTCTCTTCGCCTGGTCGATTTCGCATGTTCTCGCGTCAGTCGAGAGGAATCCCAGCATCCCCGAGACAATAATCATCTCGGCGTGATAGCCCGTCCACTCGCCCATGTTCCGGTAGGTTTTGCAGTAGACTCGTGCATCCTTCGGTTTTTTGATGACGCGCAGCTTCATGGGATCCGGGCCCGGTACGAGTATTGGGTAGTTCACCGGGCCGCCCTGCTTAGCCACGAAGAACTTGTCCTCCTGCTTCAAGTAGCCATATGCGGTGGTGTTGGTTCCGGAGCCCTTTGCGCGGTCGCCGAAGTCTCTGATGACCATCGCGTAGAGATTCTCTGCGGAAATCAGGTGAGCAGCGGGGGCAGACAAGAGTGGCTCCTTTTGAATGATGCAGAGAGAAGGTGATGAATGCCGGGGACACCCGGAGTACCAGCGCAGACAACGGGACGCATACCCATTCACGGGTACGTATCTGGTTTGGGGCTGCCCTCTTCTGCCAATGGGCCCCGCGAGAGGGACTAGCACGTGGCATGTCAATCACTGTCAGAGATGGGGACGAGCGAGGAGTCTTGCGCAGCGACAAGCTCTTGCGAGGAAGACTTGTCGGGCAACTCCGCCCTGCAACTTCTTGCCGGAGTCTGCGTCTCCTCTATCCCTCTGAGGACATAGGACGGATAGGGGCGCTGTTGAGGCTGGTGGGCTGATGCAGAGTGGTCGCGGAGGGATGCCGCTCGGGCTGTGCACCGGACCGGTAGAGAGGCCGTGCGGCCGCTTGACGCATCCGCATGGCCACGTCAGGTACGCCGCCACCCATTCGCCTCGATGACTTGAGGACGACTCGGGTTCGAGGTCCGCCGACAACTTCTTGTCGACGGACCTTGGCGGGCAAGCCCTCTCCGGCAACTTCTTGCCGTCCCGTGGAGGTGCCCTCCCCGGAAAGGGCAGGTTCCTTCTCGCCTGTCACGCTGGCCCATTCCCCTAAAGCAGACCCAGGACCACTTCTCGCGCCTGGTGGACGCGGACTGGCTGGACCGTGAGTGGGTGATTGACATCCAGGGCACATCGGGGCCGACCGAACGGCAGTTGCTGGACTGGATGCGCGGAGCCCGCATTGGCCCCGCGGCGCAGCTCAAAGGACTGCGCGAGAAGCGCAGCGTGGGTGTGCCCCGGAACACGCAGCCCCCTGGGCAACGGTCGTGGATGGGCTGCTGAACTTCCGGAAGGAAGCGCCTCCGCGCCCGGTGACCCGTTAGCGCTCCACCTTCTGGCGAACGTGCTCCCACGCGTCCGTATGGGAAAAGGCGTAGCGGGTCTCCTTCGGAGGAAGGCCCGCCTCCAGCCGTGCGCGCAGGATGTTGAGCAGCGCGAGCGCGTCGAGCCGCTTCTGGTCGACGCGACGCTCCGCCACGAAGCGGAGGAAGGCCTCGATCCCGGCCCCATCGAGCCCTGTCTCCCGGGCCTTCTGGAAGAGCGCGGGCCAGCTCCGGTCCGCGTGGAAGAGGCCCTTGGCGAAGGACTCCAGCGTGCGCTGTGTGTCCTCGTCCAGCACGCCTGCGGCCCGTGCGGCCTGAAGCGTCGCGCGGAGGTTGACCATGGCCTCGGAGAACGGCCGGTAGCCGTCCTCGGCGGCGGCGTGCACCACCGCGACCTCGTCATCGTCATCCAGCGCTCCGCTCGCGAAGGCCTTGAAGACCTCCCCCACGCCCTCCATGCCAAAGGCAGACAGCTCCGCGGCACGCAGCGCGCCCATGCTCGCGGCACCGAAGACGTGCACTCCCTGCTTCATGGCCCAGAGGATCTCCTTGTGGGACACCGAGGGCACCCGCTCGAAGTAGCCGTCGATGAGCCCGATGGCCACGGGCTTGCCGAGCGCCGCCCGGTAGAGGTCCCCCTGCGCCGCTGGCGGGAGATAGGTGGCGTCGAGCACGCGGGCGCCTTCAACGGCGGAGAGCGTGGGTCCCGCGAAGATGACGACGTTCATGGCGTGTCCTCCGACAGGCGGCGCCGGGCCCGGGCCCCTGGCACGTAGCCGGGGATGTCATTGAGCGGTTCGAGCCCCGGCACGATGACCCGCACCACCGGGATGCCGAAGGGCGGCCGGGTCAGGTCCACCGCGATGGCCTCCCGGAGCCCCGCCGCCCGCAGGCGTTCGAGCAGGAAGGCCAGGTCCTCCTCCAGCGTGTCGGTCAGCACGTCGGGGGCAGCGTGAAAGCCCTGGCCCGCCGGTTCGGCGCGAAGCCGGTCCCGCATCCGCAGGGCGGCCTCGAACTCCGCGTCCGGCCCGTAGGGCGTCAGGTGGCGCACGTCCTCGCGCGAGCCCGTGATGAGGGTGAGGCGGCTCTGGGCCGCCTCGGTGAGCGCGCGGGAGAGGGCCACGCCCCGGCAGGGATGGCAGCCCATGCCCCCCATGGGCCCAATGGGCCGCTGGGGAGAGGGATCCGCATCCACGATGGTGCAGGAGAACGCCGCCACGCCGACGTCGGAGGTGATGTCCCAGACGCCGACCTCCACCCCGGCCCGTGCGTATTGCCCGAGCAGGGCCTGGCAGCCCGGGTCATCCACGGTGCTCAAGTCCACCCGGCGGCGGTCCCGGGCCTCCTGGCTGGCGCAGCGGAAGAGGGTGGCCGCGTCCCGCTCGATGAGCTCGCAGAGCGCATGGTTCATCGCCTCGAGCGGGTGATTGCCCGAGGCCAGGCCGCTGGAGCTCATCAGGAACGAGCCGCTCCCCGAGGGCAGCGGGAGCGTGAAGTCCATATGGACCATCTCGTAGGGCACCCAGGTGGGGGCCCCGTCGAAGAGGTTCCGGCCCTCCGTCCAGAGCGTGCGGAAGTGACCGTCGAACCGGCTCACGGACAGCGCTGGCAGCCCCATGACGTCCACCATCCGGTGGGTGAACCGCAGCTCGTTGAAGCTGGCGAGCTTGAGGGGCAGGGTGAGGTGCTCGGCGTGATACAGCTCGATGGCCTCCATCAGCCCGGATGCCCGGGCTGCGGCGAGCGTGGCGCCCTTGCCCTGGGAGACGGACAGCGAGCGCGCATTGGGACGGATGACCATCACCACCGGGATGCCGATGGTGTCCAGGCCCGTGACGTTGGCGACACGGGTGATGCCCATCACGGGCAGCAGGCTCCGCACGCGTTCGACCGTCGCCTCCGGTGCGTGGAGCCGGTGCGTGCCCGCGTGGAAGCCCTTGGGAGTCGTCATCAACGGTCGAGCTTGAAGCTCGCGAGATTCAACAGGTAGCAGGTGACGTACGGCTCCGGTTCGGCCACCTGCTTGAGCTTTTGCTGGGCTTCCTTCGCGCCCGTCATGTCCGCCACGATGACATTGTTTTCAATCATGGGCTGGAGGAGGTGATTGGGGTTCACGCTGCCGCCGCTTCCATCCGCGAACATATGCCAATACCTGTTATCCGCGCCGACGATGACCACCGAGCCACAGAAGAAGGTCAGATGCGCGGTCTGGCCCGACTTCATGTCCTGCGCCGTGACATCGATTTGACCGAAGGCCACGCCGTCAACTTCGATAATCTGGTTGTTGGACGATTCTTTCGGCGGAGTGCGGCTGTTCACGAGCTTGGTCGGAGGAGTGCGGCTGTTCACGAGCTTGGGCGGTGAGTAGGACCACTGGATCTTCGCCTCGGGATCGGCATGGAGCACCTTCAGTTGCGCGGTGCTGCCCACCTCCACGTGATGCCTGCCGCCAGCGGTCTTCCTCCGGGGGTTGCCGAGCGGGTCGTGATCAGGCGAGGTGAGCACCTTGAACTGAATGGCCAATTTTCCGTGATGTGGCATCGGGGGCATGCTTCCTTGTGTCTGGGGTTGTGAGGGGGCTACAGATAGCCAGCGCGCTGTGCTGCCTTGAGAACGTGTTGGAGATCCATCCGCTCCTCCTGGGCTTCGCGGATGGCGGAGGTGAGCGGTTCGGGCAGGCGCTGCTGAGTCGTTTGCAGCAGCCGTTCCATCTGCCGCGCGGCCTCCGCCATGCGTGCCTCGCTCACGTTCAGCTGGAGCAGGGGAAGCAGGGCCATCCATTCGAAAGGGTAGACGCGGGAGGTCGTGGCCCAGAGCTGGAGTGCCGCCTCGCACTCCCTCCTTGCCTCATCGGTTCTGCCCTCGCGCAATGCCACCCAACCAAGGTTGGCCCGGGCCGCGCCGACATAGCTCGTCATGTTCCCGGCCTCGGCGGCCCGCAGACTCCGCGTCGCGGCTTCCCTCGTCGCTTCGATGGCGCCCCGCCGCCGGTGGATCTGCGGCAGGTAGGCGAGCCCATACGCCTCCATGGCCACGTCCCCCGTGCGCCGGGCCTGTTCCACCGTCAGGGCCATGCGGGTCGCGGCCTCCTCCAGTGCGCCGTGCCACAGCAGCACGCATGCGAGCACGCACTCCGCCTCGGCTCGCTCCGCGAGGCTGTTCGCGGCCTCGCTGGCCCGCAGGTAGTCCCGGGCGAAGCGCACGGTCTCCTCGGAGACCAGGTAGCGCTCCGCGCGGAGGTTGCGCTGGACGCGCACCTGGAAGAAGCGGGCTCGCTGAAGGGGGGTGCCGTGGCGCTCGACGGCGGGCTGGATGCGCTGGGACAGCTCCTCCATCACGTCCAGCCGCGCCGTCCAGTAGTGCACCGCGAGCTGATCCAGCCGCGCCTGAAGCCACTCGCTCCACCACGCCTCCGCGGCTTCGGAAGGGGTTTCACCCAGGACCTGCTCCGCGGTGAGGTAGGCGGAGAGCGCCGCTTCATGCGCGTGCTCCGTCTCCCAGGCCTTGCCCGTCTTGCGATGCAGGCGCGCAAGGTCCAGGAGGTGCCCGGGCTCGGTGCCCTCCAGGGCCTGGGCATAGGAAGCCCGCGCCTCGCCGTGCCGTCCCACGAGGGCGAGCACGTCCCCGAGCGCCTCGTGGAGCAGCACGGCCCGGAGCTGCTCTCCGGCCTGATGCATCTCGTGGAGCACGGCCTGGTAGAGGCGGATGGCCTCCCCGTTGGCGTACGTGGCCCGCGCCCGCTCCGCCGCGTGGCCCAGGTAGAGGATCGCCTTGTCGTGGAGGCCCGCCTGCGAGAAGTGGTGCCCGAGCTCCGGGAAGAGGTCGGGGACGTCGCGGAAGCGCGACTCCAGCAGGTGCGCCGCGCCCAGGTGGAGCTCGCGCCGCCGCTCCAGCGCCATGCGCCCGTAGGCGATCTCCCGGAACCTGTCGTGGACGAAGCGCAGCCGTCCGGAGGCGGTCTCCTCGATGAGCTGGCGCCTGCGCAGCTCCCCGAGCCCGTCGAGCACCTCCGCCTCCGCGAGCCCGGCCAGGGTGGGCAGCAGCGCGCTGTCGAACTCGCGCCCCAGGACCGAGGCGTGCTCCACCAGCGCCCGCTCGGCGTCGCCCACGAGGGACAGGCGGCGCTCGATGAGCGCGGACAGCGTGTGCGGCAGGAGCAGGTGGCGGGCCAGTCTGTCCGTCGCGGCTCCAGGCCAGCGGAGCTTCCAGGCTCCGTTCCTGTCCCGCACCAGCAGTCCTTCGTCGATGGCCGCGCGCAGGTACTCCGCGACGAAGAAGGGATTGCCGGAGGCGCTGTCCGCCAGGAAGTCCACCAGCTCCGCCGGTGACTCGCGCAAGGCCAGCATCCCGGCCACCAGCGTCCCCACGCTCACCGTGTCGAGCCGGCCGAGCGCAATCCGCCGGATCCCCGGCGAACCCAGGAGCGCGGTGAGCTCGGCGCCGGTCTCCCCCAGGCGGCAGGTGCCCAGGATGAGCAGCCCGGGTTCCCCGCCCCGGTCGGCCAGCGTCTTCAGGAACGCGAGGGAGAGCTCGTCGGCCCATTGCAGGTCGTCGAGGACGAGCAGCACGGGCTGCTCCTCCGTGAGCGCCGCGAACGCCTTGCGCAACGCCTCCAGGATGCGTGGCTGCGCCGCGGCCGGCGGCAGCACCGGGAGCTCCGGCAGGCGCCGCACCCAGGGAAGCTCCGCCAGCGCGGGCTCATAGAGCGCGAGCCACCTGGCGCCGGTGCCCAGCAACCGCTCCGCCTCCGTGTCGCCCCGCTCGCGGCAGCGGTCCGCGGCCCATTGCAGGAACGGGCGGAAGGGATGGAGCGCCACGGCGATCCGTCCCTGCTCCAGGGATGACATGTCCAACAGGGCGCACTGCCCGGTCAGCGTCCTCACCTGACGCTGGGAGGCGAGCAGGGCCACCTCCATGGCGAGCCGCGTCTTGCCCACGCCGCTCTCACCCTCCAGGAGGATGAGCTGTCCGCGCCGCTCCTGGCGCAGTTGATCCAACGCGCTTCCCAGGTCCGCCAGCGGGCCCGCGCGGCCTTCGAGCCCGGGGCGATACAGATAGCTCCTGGGCCGTGGCGTGCCCTCGCGCTCGTCGCCTTCGACACCCAACGTGTCGAGCACGTGGGCCACGTCCTCGGCGTAGCCGAGCCGGGCCTCGGGGCGCTTCTCGAGGAGCCGCAGCACGAGCCATTCGAGCTCTTCCGGGAGGCCTTCGATGTAGCGCGAGGGGGGCGCGGGCGGCTCGTTCAGGTGCTGGAACACGATGGATCCGGCCCACGAGCCGGTGAACGGCGGGCGGCCCACGAGGCACTCATAGAGGATGCAGCCCAGCGCGTAGAGGTCCGCGCGCGCATCCACCAGTTCGCCCCGCAGTTGCTCGGGCGCCATGTAGGCCACGCTGCCCACGACGCGCCCTTCGGCGGCCAGCTCCTCGCGGCTCGCGGCGCCGCTGAACGACGCGGCGATGCCCAGGTCCACGAGCACGGGCCGTCCGTCCTCCCGGATGAAGATGTTCTCCGGCTTGAGGTCCCGGTGGACGAAGCCCTCACCGTGCAGGTGCGCGAGTGGCGCGCAGAGCCTTCGAATCACGGACAGCCGCGCACGGAGCGCGGGCAGGTCCACTCTGGCGCGTTCGATGGGCGTCGCTTGCGCGGGGAGGGTTTCCGCCAGCTCGCCCGTCACGGCGGTTTCCGTGGACGTGGGCAGCCCCGCCCCGGACATGTCCCCAGCGGCGGACCCGAGGTGGCTTCGCAGGGTTCCCCCCTCGAAGAGCTCCATCACGTAGTAGGGCAGGCCCTCCGAGAAACCTTCGTCGAGGATGCGCGCGATGCCCGGATGAGCCAGACGCCGGAGCGCGTGGATCTCCCGGCGGATGCCCGCGAGCAAGGCTTCCGAGGACGCGCGGACCGTCTTGAGGGCCACCGGCACCGCGTGCTCGCGGTGCTCGGCCCGGTACACGACCCCCATCCCGCCCTGGCCCAGGATGCGGGTGACGCGATAGTCCCCGAGCATGACCGGCTCACCCGGCCTTGAGATGAGAGTCATTGGGAGCGCGCTACGGCTTCTTGAGACCCAGGACCTTCATCCGATAGGACAGCGTCCGCACCGGGATGCCCAGACGCTTCGCCGCCTCGGTCCGGTTCCAGCCCGTCGCGATGAGTGCCTCCTGGACGAGCCGCGCCTCGTAGTCCCGCACCCGCTCGCGAGCCGGGTCCGGGGCTTCTTGCCCGGGCCCGGGCACGGGTGGCGCGGCGGGAGGCCGCGGTGCGCCCGCTGCCTGCACTCGCGCTGGCAGGTCGCTGGGGGTGAGCAGCGCACCCCGTGCGACCACGACGGCGCGTTCGATGGCGTTCTTCAGCTCGCGCACGTTCCCGGGCCAGGAGTAGGCCCGCAGCAGCTCCAGCGTCGCGGGCTCGAAGCCCTGGACCGCGCGGCCGTTGCTCTCGTTGGCGAGCCGCAGGAAGCGGTGCACGAGCGGTTCGATTTCATCCTGCCGCTCTCGCAGCGGGGGAATGGCCAGGATGATGGCGTTGAGCCGGTAGTAGAGGTCCTCCCGGAAGCTCCCGGCGGCCACCATGCTCTCGAGGTCCCGGTGCGTCGCCGCGACGACGCGGACGTCGACGGTGAGCTCCTTGCTGGCCCCCACCCGTGAGAAGGCGCCGGTCTCCAGCACGCGCAGCAGCGCCACCTGCGCCGCGAGCGGCATCTCGCCAATCTCATCGAGGAAGACCGTGCCGCCGTGGGCCTCCTCGAAGACGCCTTGCTTCAAGGTCCCCGCGCCGGTGAAGGCCCCGCGCTCGTGACCGAAGAGCGTGCTTTCGACGAGCTCCTTGGGAATGGCGCCGCAGTTGACGCGCACCATCCGCTGGGAGCGCCGGGGGCCCTGCTCGTGAAGCAAGCGCGCCAGCACCTCCTTCCCCGTGCCTGTTTCCCCATGGAGGATGACCGGGACGCGAGAGGCCGAGACCTGGCGCGCGGTCTCCAGCAGCCCGTGCATGGCAGCGCCCGCGACGAGGTCGCCCTGGGCCACGGTGCCGCTGTCGAACCACGGCGCCGTCGAGGTCAGCTCCACGGGCTTCTCAGGCCCGGCCCGGTTGGCGGCCGCGCGCGCCAGCTCGATGAGCTCCTCCACCGTGCCGGCCGCTCCCGGGAAGAGCGCTACGCCCACCACGAGCTGGGGGCTGGAGTCGCGCGGAAGGGCGGCGATGGCGTGCGCGAGGCGCGTCGCGTCCTCGGGGCCGGTCTCCGGGAGCAGGAACTGCACGGCGTCGCTGCCGTAGGGCGCCATCCGGTCCACCGGGCGCAGCAGGCCGTGCACGTGCTCCAACCAACGGTGGACGTGCTCATCAATCGAAGGCGGCGCACCCTGGCCCCGGGCCCGCGCGGCGCGCACCACGAGCAGGGCGAAGGGGCGGTGGAACTGCCGCGCCCGTGCCGCCTCGTCGTCCACGGCCTGCCGGAAGAGCGCATCTCCCTCCAGTCGGAGCGACTGCCCCGAACGGCCCAGCGCGTGGATCCGCGCGGGCAGCCCGCCGAGCCGGAACTCATCACCGACTTCGAGCGAGGCCGTCTGGATGCGCCTGCCGGCGACCCAGGTGCCATTGGTCGAGTCGAGATCCTCCACGGTGATGCGCTGGTCGGAGAGCAGCAGGCGCGCATGGACGCGCGAGAGCCGCCGGTCGTGGATGCGCAGGCCGGAGGGCTCGTCACGGCCGAGGGTCAAGGGAACGTCGGGCGTCAGCAACCCCAGCTCGGCGCCATGCTCGTGGTGGACGACCACGGCGATCCGCTGCGCGTACCCCGCGACCCGCTCCTCGCCTCCACCGTTCGTGATGGGGTCCGTCTTGGTGACGCCTGTCGCCTGACGTCGCTGCCCTGCGTGCATGGCGAAAGTATAGAGGAGATGGGCGGCCGGGCAGACAGGGGCTGGGTAGACCCACAAGGCCGGCGGCTTGCCCACTGTTTCACTGGGAGAGCGCCTCGGAGCATGCTCCTTCCTGGAGACCCCGAATGAGATACCTGCTGCTCCTGATTCCCTTGCTTTCGAGCTGTGCCTCGTCACCCCGAAGTGAAGCCCCTCGGGTTTCAGACGCCGACCGGATCGTCCGGGAGCTTTGCGGCAAACAGATGGCGCTGCTGGGGGAGGAATCCCACCACGGCAGCGCCAGGACCGTGGCCTTCAAGGTGGAGTTGACCCGCAGGCTGGTGGAGGAATGCCAGTACGACGCCTTCTTCATCGAGACGGGCACCTATGACTTCCTCCGCATCCAGACGCTGCTGAAAGCGGGCCAGCCCGTCAGCGATGACACGCTCGCGGCTGCCATTGGCGGGATGTGGGCCAGTCCGGAGATGGCGCCCCTGATTCCTTTTCTAGCCGAGCGGCTCCGGGCGGGAACCCTCGCGGTCGGTGGGATTGATGATCAGATCAACCGGGGCACCTGGGCGACGAAAGAGATGGCGCGTGAGCTCAGCCCCTTGTTCACCGGCCCGCGGCAGGCGGAGTGCGGAGCGGCGCTCGATCGGCACCTGGCCTGGCGGTATGACGAAACCCACCCGTACACGGCGGAGACCGCGAAGGACCTCCTGGGCTGCGCGAAGGAGCTGGAGTCGGCGCTCTCCAGGCCCGAAGCGCCAGCGACACCCGCGCAGTCGCAGATCGCCCGCAATCTGGTGAGGAACTTCACCCGTGAGGCCGCCGCGCGGGCCCGGAAGCAGGCTCAGCCTGATGGGCCCTGGGACTGGGGTCATGACATCGCGCGAGATCGCTCCATGTTCATGAACCTGGAATGGCTCCTGTCCCAGTCCCCCCAGCCCCGGAAAGCCATTGTCTGGACTGCCACCGTTCATGCCGCGAAGGACATGTCGAGCCTGGAGACGGACGACCGGCAGAGGATTCCCTTCGGGTCCTTTGTCCGTGAGCGGTTCGGGGAGCAGTCCTTCGTGCTGGGGTTCTCCGCGAGCTCCGGGAGCCATTCCCTCGGCGCGAGTGCCCGAACGTTTGTCCTCGCCCCCGCGACCCCCGATTCGCTGGAGGCCGAGGCGTTCGCGAACCACACCGGGGACACCCGATATCTGGATGGGCGCCAGCTCCGTGAGTTCGGGCCCAGGGTGGCGCGTCCCCTGAACTACGCCTGGATGAAGGCCCCCTGGGCAACGGTCATGGATGGGCTGCTCATCGTCCGGGAGGAATCCCCCTCGCGCCCGGTGGCCCGCTAACGCCCCTCCGTACGACCGGGCTGTGAACGCGGCCCCATTCCTGCTGTCCGCGCGCACGGTTGAATCGGCATGCGCCTGCTTCCAGCTTCGAGCCTCCGGGGGAGGGGGCTCTCATGCGGCTGGGAAGATGGATGGTGGGAGGGCTGTGGGCGTCTTGCTTCTGCGCGCTCCCAGCCATGGCTCAAGAGGAGGAGAAGCCCACCGGTCCGCAGCTGGAGGTCTTCGGCTTCGCGATGACCGACTCGGGCTACAACTTCGGGACCATCAACCAGGATTGGTTTGACGTCTTGCGGCCCACGAAGCTGCCCTCGTTCGACGGTGAGTTCGGCGGCGAGGGACGCGTGTTCTTCGGCGTCCGGCAGAGCCGGCTCGGCATCAAGAGCTTCCTTCCCACCAAACTGGGCGACCTGAAGGTCCACCTGGAAGCGGAGTTGTTCGGGGTCGGTGACGAAGCGGGCCAGACGACGTTCCGGTTGAGACACGCTTTCGGTGAGCTCGGCCAGTTCGGCGCCGGCCAGACGTGGAGCGGGTTCATGGACCCGGACGTCTTCCCCAACTCCATCGAGTACTGGGGACCCAACGGCATGGTGTTCTTCCGCAACGCCCAGATCCGCTGGCGCCCGCTCCAGGGGCCCGCGCACGAGTTGCACCTGTCCCTCGAAAGTCCGGGCGGCTCGGCGGACGTCGACAACTACTCCCAGCGCATCGAACTGGAGGGCGTCACCTCACGCTTCCCCGCGCCCGACGTGGTGGCCCACTACCGGTACAGCGGCGGCTTCGGTCACGTGCAACTCGCGGGCATCGTGCGGTACCTCCGGTGGGATGACCTGAACGGCGATGCCATCGACCTGGCCGGGGACACCGTGGGGGCGGGCGTCGCCTTGAGCTCGAACCTGAAGCTCCCCTGGAAGAAGGCCGTGCTCCGGCTCCAGGTCGTCTATGGCAAGGCCATTGAGAACTACATGAACGACGCCGGCGCGGACGTCGCCGTCCAGCTGAACCCGGCCGGCTCCGCGAAGCCGGTCGAGGGCGTGGGCCTGAAGATGTTGAGCACGGTCGCCTTCCTGGATTTGACCTGGAGCGAGCTGTTCACCAGCACGATTGGCCATTCGTTCGTCAACGTCGTGAACTCGAATGGCCAGGGCGACACTGCGTTCAGCGCTGGCAATTACGCCCTGGCGAACGTGCTGGTCCATCCGACGGAGGACCTCTTCTTCGGTCCGGAGTTCTCGTGGGGACAACGCCGCAACTTCCGGGGCGGCTACATCTACGATGACTTCCGGCTGCAGTTCTCGATGCAGTACTCGTTCGACCACACGTTCAAGAAGGAGAAGTGACGCCTACCGCGGGGAGGGCCGGGCCGCGGGCCGCTTCGCGACGTGGAAGACGTTGCCGCCCAGGTCCTTCACGATGGACTCGATGGCCCGCTGCGAGCGCACGCTGTTGCCCGCCTCGTCCAGGGGAGGAGCGAACGCGGCCACCGCGTACTTGCCGGGTACCACCGCGACGATGCCGCCTCCCACGCCGCTCTTGGCGGGCACGCCCACGTCGTAGGCCCACGTGCCGGAGTCCTCGTAGAGGCCGGCGGTCATCATCACCGCGAGCGTGTGCGCGGCGACGTCCGGACTCACCACCGCCTTGCCGGTGAGCGGATTGGTGCCGCCCGTGGCGAGCGTGGCGCCCATCGCGGCCAGGTCCTTCACGTTCACCGCCACCGAGCACTGCCGCGTGTAGACGTCGAGCGCCTCCGCCGGACTGCCGGGAATCACTTCATACGCCTTGAGCAGGTCCGCGATGGAGCGGTTGCGGGTGTTGGTCTCCGCCTCGGACTTGTAGATCTGCTGGTCCACGGAGAGGTTGCGTCCCGCGAACGCGCTGAGGTTGTTGATGACGCTGTTCCAGCGCGCGTCCGCGTTGGCGGCCTTCAGGTTCCCCACCGTGGCGATGGCGCCCGCGTTCACCAGGGGATTGCCGGTGGGAGGTTCCTCCTGCTGCTTGTTCCGCTCAATCGCCTCGATGGAGTTGAAGGGGAGGCCGGTGGCGTTCACCCCCAGCTTGTCCTCCATCTTCTGGACTCCCATCTCCGACATCAGCCTGGCCGCCGTGAAGGGCTTGGAGATGGATTGGATGGAGAACGCGTGGTCGGTGTCTCCAACGGAGTAGACCTTCCCGTCCACGGTGAGGATGGCGATGCCGAACAGCTTCGGATCGACCTTGGCGAGCGCCGGGATGTAGTCGGCGTTCTTGCCTTCGGTGACTGCCTTGTTCGCTGAATAGGCCCGCTGCATGGCGGACTGGAACTCCGCGTCGGTGGGGAGCCCGGTCGCGGCCTTTTGTGCCGAAGCGCTCGTCGTGATCGTGATGGCGGCGATCGCCGCCAGGAGAACACTCCAGCGACCCTGGTTGCCTGCGAGCATGGGGGCTCCTCCCGTTGTGAATGCCTTTCACGGCGGAACGTAGTTCTCCATCGACGGTAGGACAGCCTTGGGGGAGGGGGCTTCACGGGCGCCCCTCCGCCCGTCAGACATCGCTCATGCACCCGGGGGCGGCTCTCCCTGGAGGGATGGGCATGCATAGCGTGCGGCTCCCTGCCCGGAGGCTGGCGATGGCTCGATGGTGTCCGTGGTTCGCGCTCGGCCTGCTCCTGGCTTCGGACGCCGTGGCGCAGACCCCCAAGCGGTCCTTCCTCTTCAATGACTCCCACGTGCACCTGACCAACTATGTCCAGGAGGGCTGCGACATCCGCCACATGCTGCGCGTGATGGGAGACAAGGTCGGACGGGCCACGCTGTTCGGCATCCCCTTGCAGCAGCAGTGGTCCTACCGCGTGTCAGGGAGCGCCGCGCCCACCTACTACCTGCAGACCGATGCGCCGCTCTACTACTACTCCTTCACGGATGCGTTCATCGCGAACGCGTACCTGTCCCTGCCGAAGGAACAGCGCGCGCGCTTCGAGCCGATGATCACCGGCTTCAACCCGACGGACATGTACGCGGCGGATCACATCCGGCGGGTGCTCACGGTCTATCCCGGCGTGTTCAGCGGCATTGGCGAGTTCACCATCCACAAGGAGTTCGTCTCCTCGAAGGTCGCGGGCGAGGTCGCCAGCCTGACCGACCCTGCTCTCGACCGCCTCCTGGACTTCGCCGGTGAGGTGGGCCTGGTGGTGCTCCTGCACAACGACCTGGACGCTCCCTTCGCGGAAGAGGGGTCGACGCCGGTCCACCTGGAGCAGATCAAGGCCCTGTTCAAGCGGCATCCGAAGACGACCATCATCTGGGCGCACGTCGGTGTCGGCCGGGTGGTGCGTCCGGTGGAACACCACATCGAGTTGATAGAGGGGATCCTGGCGGACCCGGACCTTCGGCACGTGTCCATGGACATCTCCTGGTCCGAGGTCGCCAAGTACGCGGTGGCCACTCCGGAGACCGCACGAAGGGTGGCGGAGACGATCAACCGGTATCCGGAGCGCTTCCTCTTCGGCACCGATGAGGTCTCGCCCGGGACCCAGTCCAAGTACCTGCGCGTCTACACGCAGTATGCGCCCATGCTGGAGATGCTGACCCCGGAGGCCCGCGCGAAGCTGCTCCAGGGCAACTTCGCGCGGCTCTTCGACGCGGCCCGGCTCAAGGTCCGCGCGTGGGAGCGCTCTCAACGACCCCCCGCTGCTTCTCCCTGAGCGCGCCATGTCCCCGCACTTCCGTCGACGCTGTCTCGCGACCCTGCTGGCGCTGCTCGCCGGTGCGCTGGCACTCCTTCCCTTGCGCGCCATGGCCCAGGATGATGCCGCGGTCACTCCTCCGGCGGACACGACCCCCGTGGATGACCAGGACCTGGAGCCCGCGGAGAACACCGTCGCTGGCGAGTTCACGCCGGCCCGGGGCTTTCAACTGCTGAAGACCGACTGGGGCAGCCTGAACATCAGCCTCTATGGGTTGGTGCGCTATGTGAATCAACTCCCGGGGAATCAGATCTTCATCGACCATCTGGGACGCGAGCACGAGGTCAAGACCCGCAACGACATCAACTGGCACCGCACGATGATCTGGTTCTCGGGCTTCGCGCTGCATCCGCGCCTGAGCTACACGGTGACCGTCTGGTCGCTGCCCACCACGCAGCAGACGCTGGCCTTCGGCAACCTGCAGTTCAAGTTCAACAAGGCCCTCACGCTGGGCGCCGGAATCGGCCCCACGCTCACCTCGCGTTCGATGCAGGGCTCCCATCCGTTCTGGGCTTCCAGCGACCGGCAGATGGGCGAGGAGTTCTTTCGCGGCGGGTTCTCCTCCGCGGTGTGGCTGAAGGGCGAGCCCCTCTCACGGTTCTTCTACACGGTCTCCTTGAACACGAACCTGAGCCAGCTGGGCATCACCGCCACCAATGACTCGCGCGACCTGGCCTACAGCGCTTCCATTTCGTGGATGCCCACCACCGGCGAGTATGGCCTGCGGGGGGGCCTGGCGGACTTCGAGGAGCACCCGCGGGTGGCGACGCGCTTCGGAATCTCCGCCGCGCATGCGCGGGAGGACCGGGCGAACCAGCTGGGCTCACCTCCCAACGAGACGCAGATCCGCCTCTCCGATGGGCTGCTGGCTTTCGAGGAGGGCGCGCTCGCGGATGGCGTGACGGTCCAGAAGCTCAACTACCAGGTGCTGGCTTTCGACGTCGGGGCGAAGTACCGGGGCTTCACGTTCCAGGGGGAGTACTTCTTCCGGCGGCTCTCGAACTTCCTGGCCACCGGGCCATTGCCGCAGGACTCCATCTTCGACCAGGGCTTCTTCGCCCAGGCCATGTACATGGTCGTCCCGAAATACGTGGGCGTGTACTCCTCCGGCTCGCTGGTGTTCGATGAGTTCGACCGCAGGCCCTGGGAGCTGTCGGGCGGCGTCAGCGTGTTTCCCATGGCCGCGCGCAGTTGGCGGTTGAACCTGCACTTCATCTACGTCCAGCGCAGCCCCACCGGGTCCAGCTTCGGCTTCTATACCGCTGGGCAGACGGGGCCGACCCTCTCGGTGGGCACCGACATCCTGCTCTGACGACGGTGCGTCGCGGCGTCAGAGAATGCTCTTACCGAGCTCCAGCATCACCTCGATGAAGCGCCGGTCGGCGAGGAGCAGGGGCACCATGGGGGCCATGGCCGCGGCGACGACGGCCAGCGCGGCGCGGATGTCCACCGGGAACCAGCGCATGCCGCGCGCCGTGGTGAAGGACGTATTCAGGTCTGTTTGTGAGGAGAACTCGGGCGCGCCCAGCGGGTTCAGCCCCTCCGGTAGCTCGCGGTGGAACCACCGCTGCTCGAAACGCCGCGAGTGCCAGGCCGCCACGCCCGAGTAGGCATGGTCCCCCCTTCGCTTCGCCAGCAGGAGCTGACGGAAGAAGAACATCAGCGGCGAGAAGACGACGGTAAGGCAGATGATCGAGAAGGCGGCCAGGTGAATGGCGTAGCCGGTGAAGTTCGCGGTGGAGGCGTGCGCCAGACGCTGCGCGGTGAGCGTGGCGGACAACGCGAGGACGATGACCGAGAAGCTTGCCTGGCAGGTGCCCAGGAAGCCCATTCCGCCCGCCGAGTCCGGATGGGTGGGCACGAGAGAGAGCGGCAGCCTGGAGACCTTGAACAGGAAGATCGCCCACAGGATCCCCCGCCACAGCCAGCGAAGGAGCACGAACCGGATGATCGGCATGCTCACCGCGAGGTACCACCACCCGGCCGGGGTGAGCGGGCCCCCGGGCTCCGCATGGAGCCAGTCCGGACGGTTCGGCAGGTAGGGCACGTGCAAGAAGGACGGGGCGAAGGAGACGACCAGCAACCCGGCCTCGATGACGCCGCTTCGCCGCCCCCGCGCCGCGTCGCGAGCAATGGCCTCGTAGCGGGGCAGGTGCTTCGCATCAATCAGCTCCGCGATGACGAAATGGCGCACGGCCGCCGCGAGGCGCCTGTCGATGTATCCATCGGCCGCGATGAGCAGCGGCAGGGACACCAGGAACTCGACATGGGTCGCCACGTTGCGCAGGAAGGCGTGTGCCAGCGGCCCGCCCTCCAGGAGAGACAGGACGAGGAGCGGCAGCCAGCTCACCAGCATCAGGCTGGCGACGCGCACGGGCATCGAGACCCGGTCGAGACGGGGGAAGCGGTGCCGCCGGTCGAGTGATGTTCCCTGGACCAGCGAGAAGTCGAGCAGCGAGGCGGGGACGTCCATGGCAATCCAAAAGCTGTGCCGTGGGTGCGTCTCCTGCCAGTCGGCGAAGCAACCAGGCCGTGCGAAGGCAGGTCACCCGCCTCGCTGACGCGGGCATGCAGCCGTTCATCCGTTTCCGTCCTGGCCAGGCCGCCTTCGCCTTTGTCCGGCGACGGCTACGGCCTGCGGGCCTGCTCTTGCGACGGCAGGCCCAGGGCGGTCGCCAGTTCGGTGAGCTTCGCCTGCACCTTGCGCATGTTCTCCGGGCCCATGCGCAGCAGGTGCTTCTCCGCCGCACCCAGCGCTTCCAGGTTCGGATCCGCGTAGACGTAGAGCGCGCCCTTCGGCGTGAGCTCCGGAGGCGTCTTGGGGACGGAGACCCGGGTGAGACGCCCGATGGCCTGCGACAGGGTCGCATCCAGGCTCCGGCCCGGCGGGGCCAGCTCCGCGTGGGCGGCGTCCAGCAGCGGCTTGAGCTCCTGATACACCTGTCCCGCCTTCTTCGCGTCCAGCGAGGTGATGACGCGGGCCACGCCGTCGTAACGGGTATGGCTTTCCGGCGCCGCCACCGTGTGGCCATGACGCTTTGTCACGAGGAAGGTCCCGGTGGGCGCCATGAAGGACAGCGGCATGCGCGGGCTCTGGCCTTCGGCGACCAGGTTCACGGACGCGGCGAAGCGGCGGGCCAGGTCCTCGGAGGACAGCCAGCGCGCGTAGTCCGCGTCGCTGGAGAGTCCCTTCAACTGCTCCCTCACGCGAGCGTCGGTGCCGGAGAGCTGCACCGCCGGGGGCGGAGGCGGCGCTGGAGGCGTGGGC
>NZ_RAWF01000029.1:0-50102 GCF_003612075.1 Corallococcus sp. CA041A | reverse complement strand
CGCGGCGTCGGGTCCTTGGCGACGCGGCGTCTGCTCCGCTGCTCCGCAGACGAGCAGGAGGCTCCCTCTTCTGACGTCATCTCCCTTCTACAGGACCCATCAGATTGCTTATTCCGCGCAACCCTCCTGTCGGACAGGTTTTGAGGCAACCGGGCCCGGGCGGGCGCCTCTGTCCGTGCCCTACCTTGGTGTTCGCTCACGCATATCGTCGCGCCCCTGTCGGTTCGGCGTGGCCTCAAGCCCATGCGGCGAGATCCGTCCGACTGTCGGACAAGCAAACCGTCCTCGTCACCTGCCGGGTCGGCTCGACCTGGGGACTCGTGCGGCGGAAACCGGTCCGACAGTCGGACAGGTTTTGAGGGAACCGGCCCCGGGCAGAGGCTTCAGTCGGTGCGTCAACCTTGGCGTCCGCGAACTCATGACATCGCGGCCCATCGCGGCGCTCCGTTGGGATCGAGAGCTCACGGAAAACTTCGGGTCGCGGGACTCTTTGACGAACTCATGGCGGCCTGGCTGGTGCCTCGATGCAGGACGCGCCTCCCCTCCCTCTGCGAGGATGGGAGACCATGCGACGACCTCCGGCTGGACTCCGGGTGCTGCTGACCGCGCTCTTGCTGGGCGGTGTTTCCCAGGGGGCTCCCCCTCCGAAAGCAGCGTCTCCCACGCAGCCCCTGGTGACGTGGCTCTATCAGGACCGATTGGCCCCGCCCTGGGAGGACCTGACGTGGGCCGGGGCGCACGCGATGAGCGCCACCGTGGCAGGGGCCTCGGGCAGCCACGCCATCACCGTGACGATGGGGCCATGGGAGGCGCTGTACTTCGGCCATCCGGGCTTCGATGTGTCACCGGATGACACGCTGGTGCTGAAGGTGAACGGCGGGAAGGATGGCGCGAACGCGGCGGTGCGCGCGCGCGTCGTCATCGGCTCCGAGCAACCCGTGGGCGTGCCGCTGGGCCCCACTTGCGAGGGCGGCGCCATCCCGGCCCGGAAGTGGACGACCTGCCGCGTGCCCCTGGCGAAGCTGCTGCCTGAAGGCCGCACGCGCATCACGGGCCTGTGGCTCCAGGAGGACAGCGGCAAGACGCTGCCGCCCCTCTCCTTCGACGACATCCGCATCGAGCAGGGCCTCCGGCCAGTGACCCTCACGCTCGAGACGCCTGCGGTCTTCCTGGCTCCGGGCGCCACGCACGCCTTCCGTGCCACCGTGACAAACAGCCCGGACACGGAGGTGGCATGGAGCGTGGAGCCTGGAAACGAACGGGGCTCCATCAGCGCCGCTGGCGTCTACACCGCGCCTCGCAAGCCGGGCACGTACCGGGTGATGGTCCGGAGCAAGGCGGACCCGAGCCAGGTCGCCCAGGCCAGCGTGGTGGTGAGTGCATCCCCAGCCGTGAAGGGTCCGCCGGGCCAGGGTGGCAAGTGGGTGTCGGGCTACTACACGGGCTGGAACGCGGACGACTATCCGCCGGAGAAGGTGGACTTCAGCGCGCTCACGCACATCCTCGTGGGCCGCGTCACTCCGAAGGCGGACGGAACACTGAGCACGAAGTTCGACAACGACCGGGGGCCGGAGATCGCCCGCACGCTGTCGAAGCGCGCGCATGCGGCGGGCCGCAAGGCGCTCATCATGGTGGGCGGATCCGGTGAGCACGACGGCTGGGTGGGCGCCGCGTCCGACGCGAACCGCGCAAAGTTCGTCCGCTCGCTGCTGAAGGCGATGGACGACTTCGGCTACGACGGGCTGGACCTGGACTGGGAGCCCGTGGAGAAGGAGGACCGGCCGAAGCTGCTGGCCCTGGTGAAGGCCCTGCGCGAGGCGCGGCCGAAGATGCTTCTCACCTTCCCCCTCCACTGGATCAACACCAACTTCCCCACTGACGCAGACCCCTGGTTCGCGGAGCTGGCGACGTACTTCGACCAGATGAACCTGATGTCCTACGAGATGATTGGCGCGTGGGACGGCTGGATGTCCTGGCACACGTCCGCGCTGAAGGGCGAACAGGGCCTGCACCCAACGTCCATCGCGTCCAGTCTGGACCTGTGGGTGAAGGCCGGCATCCCCAAGGCGAAGCTGGGCATCGGCATCCCCTTCTATGGCCTCGCGTGGCGCCACATCACCGGGCCCTACCAGCCCTTCACGAACTGGTCCGACTACGTGGGCGGGGACAACTCGTTCACCTACAAGAAGATCCTCCGCTTTTCGAAGCAGGGGAAGTACCAGTGGGACGAGAAGGCCCAGGCCAGTTACGTGACGTTCGCCCCGGACAAGCTCGTGGAGGACGGCACGGTGACGTGGATCTCCTACGACAGCCCGCAAGCCATCGCAGCCAAGGGCGCCTTCGTGAGGCAGGAGGGCTACGGCGGCACCATCATCTGGACGCTCAACCAGGGCTGCACGGACGCGGAGACCGGCGCCAACCCGCTGCTGGACGCGGTGAAGGCGGCCTTCCTCCCGTAGCGGCGAGGAAGGCCCCGTCCCGCGGACGCGTCAGCCCAGGGTGACGCGGGCGTTGCGGAACATGCGCATCCAGGGGCCGTCCTCGCCCCACTCCGCCGGGTGCCAGGAGTGCTGCACGGTGCGGTGCACCCGCTCCGGGTGCGGCATGGTGATGGTGAAGCGCCCGTCCTTCGTGGTGACGCCCGCGATGCCGTGCGGCGAGCCGTTGGGGTTGGCCGGGTACTTCGCCGCCACCTGGCCCCGGTTGTCCACCCAGCGCGTCGTCACCAGGTTGGAGGCGTTGAAGCGCGCGGCGGCCTCCGCGTTGGCGAACTCCGCCCGCCCCTCACCGTGCGACACGACGATGAGCATCCGGCTGCCCTCCATGCCCTTGTAGAAGAGCGACGGCGACGGCGCGATTTCAACAGTGCCCAGGCGGGCCTCGAACTGCTCGGACGCGTTGCGCACGAAGCGTGGCCAGCCTTCCGCGCCGGGGATGAGTTCTCTCAGCTGCGCGAACATCTGGCAGCCGTTGCACGCGCCCAGACCGAAGCTGTCCGGCCGCGCGAAGAACTCCGAGAAGGCGTCGCGCGTGCGCGGGTTGAAGAGGATGGATTTGGCCCACCCGCCGCCCGCGCCCAGCACGTCGCCGTAGCTGAAGCCGCCGCACGCCATCACGCCGTGGAAGTCCTTCAGCGACACGCGGCCCGACAGCAGGTCGCTCATGTGCACGTCCACCGCGGCGAAGCCCGCCCGGGTGAACGCCGCCGCCATCTCCTGCTGGCTGTTGACGCCCTGCTCTCGCAGCACCGCCACGCGCGGCCGGGCCCCCTTGGCGATGTACGCCGCCGCCACGTCCACGACCGGGTCGAACGTGAGCACCGGCGACAGGCCCGGATCCTGCGCGTCGCACTTCGCGGCGTATTCCTCCTCCGCGCAGGTGGGGTTGTCGCGCAGCTTCTGGATTTCGTAGCTCACGCGGGACCAGGTGCGCTTGAGAGCCACCGTCTCCTCCGCGAGCAACTCCCCGCCGCCGTGCCGCACGCGCACCACCTGCTGGGACGTGGGGCGCCCCAGCTCATGGACGTGCGCGCCCAGGCCGTGGCGGGTGAAGGCATCACGCACGCGCGCCACGTCGGACGCGCGCACCTGCACCACCGCGCCCAGTTCCTCGTTGAAGAGGGCCGCCACCGCGTCGCCACCCAGCGGGGCCAGGTCCACGTCCAGGCCGCAGTGGCCCGCGAAGGCCATCTCCGCGAGCGTGGCCCAGAGACCGCCGTCGGAACGGTCGTGGTACGCGAGCAGCACGCCCGCCGCATGGAGCTCCTGCACCGCGGAGAAGAAGCCCTTCAGGGCCGCCGCGTCATCCACGTCCGGGCACTCCGGGCCCACCTGCTGGTGCACCTGCGCCAGCACGGACGCGCCCAGCCGCTGCCGGCCCTTCGCCACGTCCAGCAGCAACAGGCGAGTGTCCCCTGCCACGTCCACCGGCTGCGGCGTCAGCGTGACGCGCGCGTCCAGCACCGGAGCGAACGCGGTGATGATGAGCGACAAGGGCGCCGTCACCGCCTTCTTCTGGCCGTCCTCCTGCCACTGCGTGCGCATGGACATGGAGTCCTTGCCCACCGGGATGGCGATGCCCAGCGCGGGGCACAGCTCCATGCCCACCGCGTGCACGGCGGCGTAGAGGTTCGCGTCCTCGCCGGGGCTGCCCGCCGCCGCCATCCAGTTCGCGGAGAGCTTCACGTCCGACAGCTTCCCGATGCGCGCCGCCGCCAGGTTGGTGAGCGCCTCGCCCACCGCCATGCGCGCGGAGGCCGCCGCGTCCACCAGCGCCACCGGCGTGCGCTCGCCGAGCGCCATCGCCTCGCCCGTGTTGGACATCAGCGACGACAGCGTCACCGCGCAGTCCGCCACCGGCACCTGCCACGGCCCCACCATCTGGTCACGCGCGGTGTGTCCGCCCACGGAGCGGTCGCCAATGGTGATGAGGAACGACTTGTCCGCCACCGTCGGGTGCGACAGCACCGCGTGCGCCGCGGCTTTCAAATCGGACGGGGTGCTCAGCGGAGCGTGCCTCAGGGGGCGCGACGCGAACTCGCGGTGCATGCGCGGCGCCTTGCCGAAGAGGACGTCCATGGGCAGCGCGATGGGCGTGTCCCCCAGCTCGCGGTCCGTGAGCGTGAGCACCTGCTCCGCCGTGGCTTCGCCCAGCACGGCGAAGGGGGCGCGCTCGCGCTCGCACAGCGCGGCGAAGCGCGCCAGGTCCTCTGGCGCAACGCCCAGCACGTAGCGCTCCTGCGCCTCGTTGCACCAGATTTCCACCGGGGACATGCCCGGCTCGTCGTTGGGCACTTCCCGCAGCTCCAGCCGGCCGCCCAGGTCGTTGTCGTGCGCCAGCTCCGGCAGCGCGTTGGACAGGCCGCCCGCGCCCACGTCGTGGATGGAGCGCAGGGGGTTCTGGTCGCCCAGCATCCAGCACTGGTCGATGACCTCCTGGCAGCGGCGCTCCATCTCCGCGTTGTCCCGCTGCACGGAGGCGAAATCGAGGTCCGCCGCGCTCGCGCCCTGCGCCATGGAGGACGCCGCACCGCCGCCCAGACCGATGAGCATCGCCGGGCCGCCCAGCACGATGAGCTTGTCGCCCGCGCGCAGCAGGGCCTTCTTCACGTGGCCCGCGCGGATGTTGCCCAGGCCGCCCGCCAGCATGATGGGCTTGTGGTAGCCGCGCACCTCCACTCCCTCCGGCGTGGGCACGTGCTGCTCGAAGCTGCGGAAGTAGCCGGTGAGGTTGGGCCGGCCGAACTCGTTGTTGAACGCGGCGCCGCCCAGCGGGCCGTCCACCATGATGTCCAGCGCGGACACGATGCGGTCCGGCTTGCCGTAGGCCAGCTCCCACGGCCGCGCGTAGTCCGGCAGGCGCAGGTGGCTGACGGAGAAGCCGGTGAGCCCCGCCTTGGGCTTCGCGCCGCGCCCGGTGGCGCCCTCGTCGCGGATTTCACCGCCCGCGCCCGTGGCCGCGCCCGGGTACGGCGAGATGGCGGTGGGATGGTTGTGCGTCTCCACCTTCATCATGATGTGGGCCGGCTCGCGCACGGTGCCCCACTCGCGCGCTTCGCCCTGGGGGAAGAAGCGCTCCACCTCGAAGCCCTCGATGACGGCGGCGTTGTCCTTGTACGCGGACAGCACGCCGCCCGGGCTCTGGGCGTAGGTGTTCTTGATGGCCTGGAACAGCGAACGCTCGCGCGGCTCGCCATCCACCGTCCACGACGCGTTGAAGATTTTGTGGCGGCAGTGCTCGCTGTTCGCCTGCGCGAACATCATCAACTCCACGTCGGTGGGGTTGCGCTGGAGCTCCGTGAAGCGCGCCACCAGGTAGTCGATTTCGTCCTCCGCCAGCGCCAGGCCCAGCTCGCCGTTGGCCTTCGCCAGCGCCGCGCGGCCTCCGCCCAGCACGTCCACGCGCGTGAGCGGCCGGGGCGAGTCCGTGCGGAACAGCACCTCCGCGTCCTCCAGCCGGGGCAGCACCGCCTGCGTCATCCGGTCGTGCAGCACCGCCTGCACGCCCTCCGCCTCATTCGCGTCCAGCTCCCGGCCACCGGGGCCGGTGAGGAAGAACGCGATGCCGCGCTCCATGCGGCGCACCTGCGTGAGGCCACAGTGGTGTGCGATGTCCGTCGCCTTGGAGGCCCAGGGAGACACCGTGCCCGGACGCGGCACCACCAGGAGCAGCGTGCCCATGCGCTCGCGCTTCGCCGTGTGGGGGCCGTACTCCAGCAGGCGCCCCAGCCGCTCCGCCTCGTCCTGCGTCAGCGCCGCCGACGTGTCCGCGAAGTGCACGAACTCCGAGTAGAGGGTGGCCACCGACGGCACCCGCTCCCGGCAACGGACGAGCAGCTTGGCGAGCCTGAATTCGGAGAGGGCCGGAGCCCCGCGCAGCGTGAGCATGAAGGTCCTTGCGAACGGGTGACGGGAGGTAACAGCGGGGCCGTCCTTATCACCGCGCCTCGCGTCACAACGTCCGGAGTTCGTGCCAGGACGCCCGCACAGCACCCAGGTGGGTGAACCACCGCCGACGTGGGCGCCCCTCCGTCTTGGGACTCCTTTCCAACACTCCCAGTCTTCATGGAATTCACCTGACAGTCGGTGCTCCATGCTTTGTTCGCGAGGCTTCACAGACTCGTTTCGTCACACTGGGGGCATGTCATGACGCGAAAGAACCGCTGGCTCCTCGCCGGCCTGACGTTCACGCTGTCCGCATGTAGTTCGGGAGGTCCTGACGCCGAGGCGCCTGCCGCTCCTTCTGAAACCCGCCTGGGAGACCTGAAGTCGGCGCTGGGAGCGCTGCCCAGCGCGGAGGTGCGGGGGGTGCATGCGGACGGCGTGCCCCAGTTCATCCAGGGCGCGCTGGGCACGACGGGACGGCCCCTCTCCGGCGCCAGCGCCTGGCAGGCACACGCGCTCCTGGAGCCCACCCTGCTGCGCGTGCTGCCCGCCTTCCGGCTGACGGCGAAGGACGTGGTGCCCAAGCGCATCCACACGGACGAACTTGGCAATACGCACCTGCGCTACGCGCAGACCAAGGGCGGGCTCCCGGTGGAGAATGAAGAGCTCATCGTCCACGTGGATGCACGGGGCCAGGTGTACGCGGTGAACGGCACCGCGCGTGACGGCGAGCCCCTGCCAGCCCCTGCTCGCATCGCGCCGGAGACCGCGAGCGCGGCGGCGCTGGCGGCGTCCCCAGCGGGCAGCAGCGCGGGAGCGCCTCGCGAGGTCTTCATCCGGCCGACCCCGGAGGCGTCCCTGGTCCGCGCCTTCGAGGTGGTGGTGTCCGGACAGGACGCGGACGGCATGTCCCTGCGCGACCGCGTCTACGTGAGCGCGGCGGACGGCCAGGAGGTGCTGCGCGCGCCGGAGATCCACGCCGCGCGCAACCGCACGGTGTGCTCGGTGGGCGGCACCAACAACGGCACGTGCAGGATTGAAGGACAGGTGGCCACCGGCGACACGGCCATCGACACGACGTACGAAAACCTGGGCCTCTTCTACGACTGCTTCCAGGCGAACTTCGGCCGTGACTCGTACAATGGCATGGGCGCCCCGCTGCTGGCGCAGGTGCACTACGGCACCAGCTACGTGAACGCGTACTTCGACGGCACGAAGCTGGTCTGCGGTGATGGCAGCCTGCCCCAGTTCGGGCAGCCGTGCGAGGACCCGGACATCGTCGTGCACGAGTTCATGCACGGCGTCACCGAGACCACGTCCGACCTCATCTACAGCGGCGAGTCCGGCGCGCTCAGCGAGTCGCTGTCGGACATCTACGCCGCCACCTGCGGCAGCTGGGCCTCGGGCACCTGGAGCACCGCGACGTCCGTGTGGCACATCGCGGAGACGGCCTGGACTCCCGGCACGTCCGGGGATGCCCTGCGCTACATGAACGACCCCGCGGCCGATGGCTCCTCCGTGGACTACGCCCCGGACCTGAACGGTGGCACGGACGTGCACTACGGCTCCGGCGTGGCCAACCTGGCGTTCAAGCTGATGGCCACCGGCGGCATGCACCCGCGAGGCAAGACGCTGGTGAACGTGCCAGCCATTGGCGTGGAGGCCGCGGCCCACATCTTCTGGTACGCCAACATGAACCTTTTCACCCGCACCACCAACCTCTACTCGGCCAGGTTGGCGACGCGGGTGGCGGCGCAGAGCCTGGGCTACAACACCGCCGTCCAGGACGCGGTGGATGCCGCGTGGAGCGCGGTGGGCGTGGGCGTCACGACGACGCCCTCCTGCATTCCGCTGCCCAACAACACCACGGTGTCCCTCATCTCCGGCAACGCCTCGTCGCAGAAGTACTACTGCTTCGACGTGCCGGCGAACACGCCCTCCACGGTGAGCATCTCCGGCGGCACCGGGGACGTGGACCTCTACACGCGCTTCGACTTCGCGCCCACGACCCAGATTTACGATTGCCGTCCCTACCTGACGGGCAACAACGAGACGTGCAACCTGGCGGCGCGGCCCATCGCCGGCCGGCAGTACCTCCTGCTCCGGGGCTTCACCGCCTACAGCGGCGTGAGCCTCTCCGTGGCCTGGTGACGCACCGGGCGCTTCCCCCCTCACCGCGTACCCGCGGTGAGGGGGGGCGCCAGGGGGCTGGCCTCCTCCCGGGCCCTGGGCGAAGAATGCGCGCCCGGGGCCTGTTCAGGTCCCGGCAAGGACAGAAGGGCCATGAGGGACGAGCGCGTCATCTTCAGCAGCAGCGTGGACAGCCTGTACCGCAAGGTGCTGGCCCCCTCCCTGACGCCCGAGCTGGTGGACCGGCTGCGCGCGCGGGGGTTGAACCTGCACGCCCCGCTGCTCGCCGCGTACCCCCTGGCCGTCTGGGTGGACTGCCTGGAGGACACGGCCCGCACGCTCCACCCCGACCAGCCGGTGGAGCAGGGCCGGCGCCTGATGGGCCGGCGGATGGTGGAGGGCTACGCGCAGACGCTGGTGGGCGGCGCGGTCCTCACGCTGGCCCGCGTGGTGGGGCCCATGCGCTCGCTGGAGCGCATGCAGCACAACTTCCGCAGCGGCAACAACTACACGGAGACGCGCCTCACCGTGCTGGGCCCCGCCCAGGCGGACCTCTGGTTCAACGAACCGGAGGCCCTGGAGGGCTTCGTGGACGGCGTGCTGGAAGAAGGGATGTTGCGCGTGGGAGTCCAGGGCTTCACCCTGCACCGCACCCGCCACTCGCCCGATTCCGCCACCTATCACCTGGAGTGGGCCGACCGGTCCTCCTGACACCCTGCCTTCATGTCTTCCATCCTCTCGACGCTGCCCGCCCTCTACCAGGACCTCCTGCCGGCCTTCTTCCGCAAGGACGCGCCCACGGAAGAGAAGGCCACCTGCTCCAACTGCGCCATGAGCCGCGCCTCCGCGCAGGCCACGGTGGAGTCCGTGGACGGGGCGGAGCACCTGTTCCGGCCGGACACCAAGTGCTGCACGTATCAGCCGCGGCTGCCCAACTACCTCGTGGGCGCGCTGCTGTCGGATGACTCGCCGCAGATGGCGGAGGGGCGCCGGCGCATCGAGGCGAAAATCGACAGCCGCATCGGCGTGAGCCCGCAGTGGGTGAAGCCGCCCGCGAAGTTCAACCACCTGTACAAGAACGCGCACCAGTTCTTCGGCCGCGCGTCGTCGCTGCGCTGCCCCTACTACGCGCTGGAGTCCGGCGGCTGCACCATCTGGGCGTACCGCGAGTCCGTCTGCTCCACGTTCTTCTGCAAGTACGTGGCGGGCCGGGACGGCCAGCGCTTCTGGATGTCGCTCAAGACGTACCTGACGCTGGCGGAGTTCCAGCTGTCACGCCACGCGCTGCTCCAGCTGATGCCGGAGTTCCTCCTGGACGGCCGCGACAAGGCGGAGGTGGCCACCGGCCCGCTGTCCGTGGAGGACCTGGACGACGCGGCGCCCCCGGCGAAGGTGTACGCCGCGCTCTGGAAGGGGTACGCCGGGATGGAGAAGGACTTCTACCGCGCCTGCTACGACGCCGTGCGCGCCGTGTCCCGGGACGGGCTGGAGCGGATGCTGGGCCTGGACGGCACCATCGAACAGAAGGTGCTGGAGAAGCTGTACACCCAGGCCACCGCGCCCGCGCTGCCGCGCGTGCTGCGCTTCAACCCGGAGGCGACGGTGAAGTGGCTGCCGGACGGGAGCGTCGCGCTGGGCTTCTACAGCGAATACGACGCGGTGGCGCTGCCCGGTGAGGCCTACTCGCTGCTGGTGGAGTTCACCGGCCAGAAGCCCGTGGAGGCCGTCCGCCAGCACCTGCGCGACCACAAGCAGGCGGACCTGGATCCAGACATCCTCCTGGAGCTGCACCGGCACCGCATCCTCATCGAGCCTTGAGAGGGCCGCGCTTCAGGGCTGGCCCGCGAAGGCGCCCACGTCGTGAAGCCAGCGAGCGACCTTCTGGGTGCGCTCCCACGCGGGCTCTGCGGCGACCAGGTGCTCCGCCAGCCACGCGCTGAAGGCCGGGTCTCCCGCGCGCAGCCACGCGGCGGACTCGGCCAGCTCATGGGCGGCGGCCTCCCAGGCGCGGCGCACGGCGCTGGCCACGGCCATCAGCTCCGCGATGCAGCGGGTGAACACCTCCATGCCCACGGTGACTTCGTTGGCGCTGTCGCCGCAGGACAGGGCCAGCGCGCGCAGGTGGCCCAGGTCCTTGAGCAGCCCCTGCTCCAGCGCGGCGGCGGTGCCCAGCCGGGCCTGGGCGGCGCGCTGGAGCAACTCCACGTCCTCGCAGAGCTGGCGCCAGGCCGCGTCGTCCCCCGCGGGGAAGCCACCCCGGCGGCGCAGGCGCACGCCCACGGCCTGCCACAGGTTGCAGAAGACGAGCACCTCCTCGACGCTGCGGCGCACGTGGGGCGGGATGTGGTCCAGGAAGTCCACCACGGACGCGCGGGCCTCGCGGATGAACGCGTCGCCCCGGGGCGTGGCCTCCACCACGCCGCGCGCGAGTTGGAGCACGCGCCAGGCCCACTGCAGGGCGCGCTCGGAGGTGGTGAAGAGCACCTCGATGCCGGTGCCCAGGGCGCCCGCGGCGTAGCTGGTGTCGGCGGTCGTCGGAGAGGGGACGGAGGGCGTCCCCTCGACTTCGGCGCGCACGTCGGGCGAGCGGGAAGCCGGTGTCCCCGCGTCCTCGCTGTCGGTGACGGTCCCGGGCCCGTGCGGCCCCGGCACCGTGTGCTCGCGCGCCATGTGCTTCTTCGCCCTCGTTCGCCGGTGGAAGTGCCCTCCTTCCGAATATCGCACGCCCCCTGAAAGCCTCCAGGCCTGGATGCGGGGACGTGTGATGCACCACAAGGCGCCCACCCCCTCAGTCTGGATGGGCACCTCGGGATGTCCGGCACCGCGCAACCCCTACGCTCAGTGCAGGGTCGGGTTGTGCTTCAAGCGGCTGAGCCGGTCATGCGTCTGCTTCTGGGCCGGCAGCAGCTGCTGACGCGCGAAACTGCGGGCCTCGCCGTGGAGCTTGCCCACGTCGCGGTTGTAGTCCGCCAGGCCGTGGTCCTCGCCCTGCTCCAGGGCGTCGATGGCGGCCTTCTCCCCCAGCAGGTCCGCTCCGCCCTGGACCACCTTGGCGAACACGCCCCAGACGCCGGAGCTCTCCGCCGGATTGCCGCCCAGCTTCTCGATGCGCTCCTTGATGGCGTCGACGCGGGCCTCGTGGTCATGGAGGCAGGCGTCCACCTCCGTGCGAGCCAGGTCGCTCTTGATGTGCTTGCTCGCCTGCCGGTAGGTCTCCACGGCGGAGAGCTCACCGCGCAGGAAGGAGTTCAGCGTCTCGATGTCGGTATTGGCCATGACGTCATCTCCTTGGTTCCGGTGAACGGGAATCGACTGGCGCAAAGGTGGTGCGCCTCACCGGCCCGGCAACGAGCGCCGGCCTCCTCGTCCCCACGGCAGGCGTCCGGAGGAGCGCCACGGGGATGGCGGCCGTGGCAGACTCACCGGCGGCATGTGGAACTGGGTTCACCAGCTGGCGGAGTGGGCACGCGAGGACTCGCCGTTCGCCGTCGTGACGGTGACGGAGTGCAAGGGCAGCACGCCCGCGCCCCCCGGCGCGAAGCTGCTGGTGCGCGCGGACGGCACCTTCCACGGCACCATCGGCGGAGGCCACCTGGAGCAGTTGGTCCTTCAGGACGCCCGCGCGTGTCTGGCCAGGGGCGAGGCGCGCACGTTCCGCTATCCGCTGGGCGCGAAGCTGGGCCAGTGCTGTGGAGGAGTCGTGGACGTCTTCGTCGAGCCCGTCAACCACGGGCCGCAGCTGTACCTCTTCGGCGCCGGCCACGTGGGACAGGCGCTGTGCCGCATCCTGGAGGGAACCCCCTTTCGCGTGCACCTGGTGGATGAGCGCGCCGAGTGGGTCCAGTCCCCGCAGGTGCCCGCAGGCGTGGTGCGTCACGAGGAGGCGTGGGACGAGTTCGCGTCGCGCGCGGTCTGGGACGAGCAGCGCACCTACGTGGCGGTGATGACGCACCGGCACGACGTGGATCAGGACATCATCGCCTTCGCCATCCAGAAGCCGGCCCGTTACATCGGGCTCATCGGCAGTGACACGAAGTGGGCCCGCTTCCGGCAGAGGCTGGATGCGAAGGGGATGCCCGCCCGGCAGGTGGGCCGCGTCCAGTGTCCCATGGGGCTGCCCACCGGGGGAAAGTCACCGCAAGAGGTGGCCGTGAGCATCGCCGCCGGGCTGCTCCAGCTCCATCACGGACTGGCCCAGGAAGCAGGCGCTCAGCCAGCGCCCGCGCCCCTGCTATCCTCGGGGGAATGAGCACCCCCTTCGAATTCCGGCTCAACGGCCAGACGGTCCAGGTCGACGACGCGTCGCCCAACACCACCCTGCTGGATTACCTGCGCGCGCGCGGACTGACGGGCACGAAGCAGGGCTGTGCCGAGGGCGACTGCGGCGCGTGCACCGTGGCCATGGTGGACCGGGACGTGAGCGGCCAGAAGACGCTGCGCGCGTTCAACAGCTGCATCGCGCTGTTGCCCATGGCGGCCGGGCGCGAGCTCGTCACCGTGGAGGGCGTGGGCAGCCGCGCCGCGCCTCACCCCGTGCAGCAGGCCATGGTGAAGCACTACGGCTCGCAGTGCGGCTTCTGCACGCCGGGCTTCGTCGTCTCCATGGTGGAGGCGTACTGTCGCAAGGACGCGAGCTCTCCGGAGGCCATCGCGGATCAGCTCTGCGGCAACATCTGCCGCTGTACCGGCTACCGCCCCATCCGCGACGCGATGGTGGACGCGCTCGCCACCCGCGACGCGAAGGGCGCGGGCCCCGGGCTTCCCGGCGTCTCGCTGGAGGGGCCGCCCTCCCCCACCCCGCCCCTGCGCTACGAGGCGCGCGACGGCCTGTTCCTGCGCCCCACCACGTGGGAGGACCTGCTCGCGCTGCGTGCCCTGCACCCGGAGGCGATGCTCGTGGCCGGAGCCACCGAGCTGGGCGTGGACATCACCAAGAAGTCCCGTCGCTACCCGTTCCTCATCTCGACGGAAGGCGTGGAGGCCCTGCGCGCCATCCGCCGCGAGGAGGACGGCTGGTACGTGGGCGGCGCCGCGTCGCTGGTGGACGTGGAGGACGCGCTGGGCCACGAGGTGCCGGAGCTGGCGAAGATGCTCAACGTCTTCGCCTCGCGGCAGATCCGCCACCGCGCCACGCTCGCGGGCAACCTGGTGACGGCTTCGCCCATCGGGGACACGGCGCCGGTGCTGCTCGCGCTGGACGCCCGGCTGGTGCTCGCGTCCGTGCGCGGCGAGCGGACGGTGGCGCTGTCGGACTTCTTCCTCGCCTACCGCAAGACGGCGCTCCAGCCGGACGAGGTGGTCCGCTTCGTCGTCATTCCCCACGCCCCGGCGAAGGACAGCGGACTGACCCGGCACTCGGACAGCTTCAAGGTGTCCAAGCGCCGCGAGCTGGACATCAGCATCGTCGCGGCGGGCTTCTGCATCGAGACGGACGCGCTGGGCCTCGTGCGCACCGCGCGCCTGGGCTACGGCGGCGTCGCGGCCACCCCGGCGCGGGCGAAGCAGACGGAGGCCCAGCTCGTGGGCCACCCGTGGAACACGGAGGCCGTGGCCCGCGTGCGCGCCACGCTGGAGCGCGAGTTCACGCCCCTCACGGACCTGCGTGGCAGCGCGGAGTACCGGCGCGGGCTGGTGGTGTCCCTGCTGGAGAAGTTCGCGTCCGGCGAGCGCAGCGCCGCGCTGGACGGACGCCCCCGCTTCGCCCCGGGCGCGCCTGTCGCCACCGCGGACGCGGGCCGCGAGCTGCGCCATGAGAGCGCGCTGGGCCACGTGACGGGCAGCGCGCAGTACGTGGATGACCTCGCGCAGCGCCAGCCCATGCTGACGGTGTGGCCGGTGCTGTCGCCGCACGCGCACGCGCGCATCCTCCGCCGCGACGCCAGCGCCGCGCTGAAGGTGCCCGGCGTGGTGAAGGTGCTGCTCGCGGAGGACATCCCGGGCATGAACGACACGGGCCCCATCCGCCATGACGAGCCGCTGCTCGCGAAGGACGAGGTGCTCTTCCACGCGCAGGTGGTGGCGCTCGTCGTCGGCGAGACGCCCGAGGCCTGCCGCGAGGGCGTGCGCCAGGTGGTGGTGGACTACGAGCCCCTGCCCGCGGTGCTCACGCTGACCGAAGCCCTGAAGCAGGGCAGCTTCCACACCGACCCGCACATCATCCGCCGGGGCGACGTGGACAGCGCGCTCGCCTCCAGCCCGAACCGGCTGGCCGGAGAGCTGACGATGGGCGGCCAGGAGCACTTCTACCTGGAGACGCACGCGGCCTTCGCGGAGGTGGGCGACGACGGAGACGTCACGGTGACGTCCTCCACACAGCACCCGTCGGAGGTGCAGGCCATCATCTCGCACGTGCTGCACATGCCGCGCAGCCGCGTGGTGGTGAAGGCGCCGCGCATGGGCGGCGGCTTCGGCGGCAAGGAGACGCAAGGCAACGCGCCCGCCGCGCTGGTGGCGCTGGCGGCGGTGCACACGGGCCGGCCGGTGAAGTGGATGCTGGACCGCGACGTGGACATGGTCGTCACGGGCAAGCGCCATCCGTTCCACGCGGCCTGGGAGGTGGGCTTCGACGCCACGGGCCGGCTGCTCGCGCTCAAGGCGGACCTCACGTCCAACGGCGGCTGGTCCCTGGACCTGTCCGAGTCCATCACCGACCGGGCCCTCTTCCACCTGGACAACGGCTACTACGTGCCGTCGGTGCGCTACACCGGCCGCGTGGCGAAGACGCACCTGGTCTCCAACACGGCATTCCGGGGCTTCGGCGGTCCGCAGGGCATGCTGGTGATGGAGGACATCCTGGCGCGCATCGCGGCCGCCCTGGGCCTGGCCCCGGAGGCCGTGCGCCAGCGCAACCTCTACGACGGCGTGGGCGACACCAACACCACGCACTACGGCCAGGAGCTGGAGGACAACCGGCTGCCGAAGCTGTGGAACGACCTGATGGAGTCGTCCGACTTCGCGAAGCGCCGCGCGGAGTTGGAGGCCTTCAACGCGTCCAGCCCCCGCATCAAGCGCGGACTGGCCATCACGCCGATGAAGTTCGGCATCTCCTTCACCGCCACCTTCCTCAACCAGGCGGGCGCGCTGGTGCACGTGTACCGCGACGGCTCCGTGCTGCTGTCGCACGGCGGCACGGAGATGGGCCAGGGGTTGCACACCAAGATCCAGGGCGTGGCCATGCGCGAACTGGGCCTGCCCGCGGACCTGGTGCGCGTGGCGCACACGGCGACGGACAAGGTGCCCAACACGTCCGCGACGGCGGCCTCCAGCGGCTCCGACCTCAACGGCGCGGCGGTGCGCGAGGCCTGCATCCAGGTGCGCGAGCGGCTGGCTCCGGTGGCCGCCCGCATGCTGGTGCAGTTGCACGGGCAGGCGGTGTCTCCGGACGCGCTGGTGTTCGAGGACGGGCGCATCTCGGCGGCGTCGCGGCCGGACCAGGGGCTGCCCTTCGGGACCGTGGTGGAGGAGGCCTACCGCGACCGCGTGGGCCTGTCCGTCACGGGCTACTACCGCACGCCGGGCATCGGCTACGACCGGACCCTGGGCCGGGGCAAGCCGTTCCTCTACTTCGCCTATGGCGCGGCGGTGAGCGAGGTGGAGGTGGACGGCGACACGGGCATGAAGCGCGTGCTGCGCTCGGACCTGCTGGAGGACGTGGGGGATTCACTCAACCCCGGCCTGGACCGGGGTCAGGTGGAGGGCGCCTTCGTGCAGGGCATGGGGTGGCTCACCGGCGAGGAGCTGAAGTGGGACGCGAACGGGCGGCTGCTCACGCACTCGGCCAGCACCTACGCGGTGCCCGCGTTCAGCGACGCGCCCATCGACCTGCGCGTGGCCTTGATGGAGCGGGCCGAGCAGAAGGGCACCATCCACGGTAGCAAGGCCGTGGGCGAGCCGCCGCTGATGCTGGCCCTGTCCGTGCGGGAGGCGCTGCGCGACGCGGTGGCCGCCTTCGGAGCGCCGGGCGGCGACGTGGACCTGCCCTCGCCCGCCACGCACGAGGCCCTCTTCCTGGCCATCCAGCGGCGCAAGGCGAGGGGCGCGGGGCTCCCGGTTCCGGACGAAACGCGCGAGGTGGCGTGAGCCGGCCGGCGGGTGCGGCAACATGCCACGGCATGCTTTCCCAGCCAGTGCGTTAGACGGGGGCACCTTTCAAGGATGATTGCCATGCGCTCCCTGCTCCGCTCCCGCCTCCTCCTTCCGCTGGCCCTCGTGGGCGCGCTCGGCTGTGGGGACGACGAACCCCAGACGCCCGAGCTGCTGACGGTGAACCTGCCTGTCGTCGCCCGCGTGGGCGCGGAGGCCTTCGAGTGCGGCAAGACGTACGCGAACGTCGGGACGACGGGGACGACGTACGAGCCCATGGACTTCCGCGTGTATGTCCACAACGTGCGGCTGGTGACGCGGGACGGGAAGGAGGTGCCCGTGACGCTGACCGAGGACGGCTCGTGGCAGCACTCGGGCGTGGTGCTGCTGGACTTCGCGAACAAGGACGGGCTGTGCACGCAAGGCACGGCGGCGATGAACGCGTCCATCCAGGGCACGGCGCCCCAGGGTGACTACACGGGCCTGCGCTTCACGGTGGGCGTGCCGGAGGACGTGAACCACGGCGACCCGACGACGCTCGGTGCGCCGATGGATGATACGGGCCTGCACTGGAGCTGGCAGAGCGGCTTCATCTTCACGCGCATCGAGGGCCGCACGCAGGGCCTTCCCCAGCACGTCCTGCACCTGGGCAGCACGGCCTGCGCGCCGCCGCCCGAGGGCCAGACGCAGGGCACCGCCGGGTGCGCGAACAACAACCGTCCGGAGTTCCACCTGGCCGGCTTCGACGTGACGAAGAACAAGGTGGTGATGGACCTGGGCACGCTCTTCGCGGGCGCCAACCTGGACGTGAACGCGCCTGGCACGGCCGCGGGCTGCATGTCGTCCCCCACCGACACGGACTGCGGTGCCCTCTTCCAGCCCCTGGGGCTGGCCTTCGGAGGCCAGGCGGCGAACCCGGCCGCGCAGACCTTCATCCGGGCCGAGTAGCAGGAAGGACGTCCTACGTGGCACGACGACAAGGACAGGCGTGGACGGCCCTGGTGACGGTGGCGTTGCTGGCCGCGGGCTGCGCGGATCCCTCGGGTCCGACCGAGGAGCCCGTGCCCTACGACTGGAAGCTGCCAGCGGGCTTCCCCACGCCGCGCGTGCCGGAGGACAACCCCATGTCGGAGGCGAAGGTCCAGTTGGGCCGGCGCCTCTTCTACGACAAGCGCCTGTCGTTGAACGGCACGCAGTCCTGTGGCTCCTGCCACGAGCAGGCCCGGGCCTTCACGGACGGGCGAGTGCACGCGGTGGGCAGCACGGGACAGGCGCACCGTCGCAACGGACAGGGGCTGGCGAACGTGGCGTACGCGACCAGCCTCACCTGGGCCAACTCCGCGCTCACCACGCTGGAGGCCCAGGCGCTGGTGCCGCTGTTCGGGCGGGATCCGGTGGAGCTGGGCTTCGCGGATCAACAGGACGTGTTGCTGGAGCGGCTGCGCGAGGATCCGGACCTGACGGCCCGTTTCGCGGAGGCATTCCCGAACGAGGCCACGCCGGTGTCGCTGGCCACGCTGACGCGGGCGTTGTCCGCGTTCGAGCGTTCGCTCATCTCCGGCACGTCGGCGTATGACCGCTATCTGTACGGCAAGGAGGTGGACGCGCTGAGTCCCGCGGCGAAGCGGGGCTTGCAGCTGTTCCTGTCCGAGCGCCTGGAGTGCGACCACTGCCACTCCGGCTTCAACTTCCAGGACGCGACCGTGCACGAGGCGACGAAGGAGCCGGTGCTGCCGTACCACAACACCGGGCTCTACAACGAAGACGGCCAGGGCGCGTATCCCGCTGGGGACACAGGCCTCTTCGAAATCACGTTCCGTCCGGATGACATGGGGCGCTTCAAAGCGCCATCGCTGCGCAACGTGGCCGTCACCGGGCCGTACATGCACGACGGCAGCGTGGAGACGCTCTCCGACGTGTTGGACCACTACGCGGCGGGAGGCCGAGCACGGGCGGCGAACGGCGGACAACCGAGCCCCCTGCAGAGCGCCTTCGTGCGCGGCTTCGAGCTGACGCCCGAGGAGAAGGCGGACGTCATCGCGTTCCTGGAGTCGCTCACGGACACGCCGTTCCTGACCGACCCGCGCTTCGCGGATCCCGCCACCGTGCCGTGAGCCGGTATCGTCATCGGCTGTGATTCAGCCATGGCGATTCCTCGTGGGAGCCACCGTGCGGCGGTGGGCGGTGCTGGCCTGCATGGCCCTGCTCATCGCGGGCTGTGCTTCGTCACCGTCACACGGAGGCACCTGGAGCTACGGCACTCCGGCTGCGCGCGCAGCATGGCGCCCCTGGGCTGGAGGGGGCCGGAAGGCTTCCGCTGAGCCTCTTGACGACAAGGGATGGTCCTGTGGCAGTCGGTCCCTGCCGCATGGCTGGCCCGACCTGGACCGAAGCGAACAGCGCCTCGCGCCCTTCCTGGCCTGTGCCTCGCCCGCGGCCTTCGTGGCCATGCAGCGAGGGGTGGACATGCCCTGGCTGGTGGAATCCCTCGACGACTGGGATGCCGTCCGGCTGGGAGCGTTGGGGCCGTTGAATGCGAAGGCCTCCGGCATCCTTCAACGCAAGCGCGCCGCGTTCCTCGTCAGCGCGGTCGAGAAGTATGGCGCGCCACGCGCGGAGGTGTTCGCCCTCTTCATCCTCCACGCCACCTTCGATGACGAACTGCGCGAGCTGGTCCAGCGCCTGGCCCGCGACAAGCAGCTCGGGGAGACCTTGGGCGGCATGCCCACCGTGCGCGAGGAGTTGCTGCGCAGGGGACTGAAGGTCACGACGTATCCAGAGCGGGAAGAGCAGGCCGGTGACGTCCTGCGAGGCCTGGGACGCGCGGGGCGGGATGCGCTGTCCAGCACCGACGTGAGCGCGGGGGCCCGCTACGTGGAGTTCTCCGCGAAGCGTGCGCAACTGCCGCCGCCGTACCAGGAAGCGCTCGACGCGGTGGAGCGGGCCCTGATGGCAGGGCACTTCTCACCGGGCAACGTGGTGAGGGGCGGCTTCGACCACCTGACGTTCGGTGTCCCGACGGGCTTCTTCCACCTGCTCGCGGGAACGGCCCAGGGTGCAACGTCATTGGCGAAGGGCCGGTACGAACAGGCCACACGAGAGCTGGCCCCCGCCGCGTTCATGGTCGCGCTGTACGCGGGAGGCAAGGGCGCACGGGCCCTGCGAGGAGAACGTCCCACCTTCGACCTGGAGGCGCTCAAGGCGGCGGTGGCGCGGCTGGAGGACCAGCTCGGGGTGAACGCCACGCGGGAGCTGCTGCGTCAGCTCCGCGCGAGCCGGGAAGGCGCCCTCCTCGCCGCCGAGTGGGGAGAAGCCGGAGTGCTGGCGCTGTACGAGGCTCGAGGCAATCCAGCGAAGGCCCAGGCCCTGCTGGCGGAGGCAAGCCGCGAACGCCCGGGCGCCGCGCAGAAGAGCACCGGCAGAAGTGGAGACGCCGCAGCGCTGTCGAAGGACTTCGCGGGAGTACCGCCGGAGGTCCTGGAGGCCCGCCTCGCGCAGGTGGAATGGGAGGCCACGGGACCACGGCTGTCCCGCGATGTGTCCTTCCTGAAAGAGCATCCACCGGAGCGGGATGCACCGCAGAGCGCCGAAGGTCATCCACTCTGGACCGAGTACGCGAGCTATCGCGAGGCCCGGCTCGCGGAGCTGGAACAGGGCGTGCCTGCCAAGGGTCCCCTGCGATGGGAGGGCTACCTGGAGCTGCGCGGGCAGTTCATCCGCGGGCTGATGTTCGAGCGAGACATGGTCGCCCAACTCCGAGCGGATGCGGCACTGCCGCGGGCACAGCGTCGGTGGCTCAAGGACTTCGATCAGCCCCGCATCGAAACGCACGTGGGCATGACGAAATCGGACCTGCGCTTCGCGGACGTGCTGGTCGTTGAAACGAAGCCACCGTCAGGCCAACCACCACGAATGGAGACCTTCAGCTTCAAGAGCCGGGACCTGCATCTGCTGAGCTTGGGCGAGCTGACAGCTCAAATGAAGGCGGACGCGCGTGGAGCGGTCCAGTATTACGGCGAGACCGTGAACATCCGTCGGCCAGGACTCGAAGGAACGGTGCGAATCCAGAGGGTTCACCTTGTCTATGAAGGTGGCAGATTGAAACCCGCCAAGGGAAGCACGCTCAAAGGCGCGTTGGAGTCCGTCCTTAGCAACGTCGCTGGCGTGGAGGTCGTAATTCAGTGACAGACGACAACCTGCTGCTCTCGTTCAATGGCGCCTGCAACACACTCGCGGATCACAACGGTGAATTGGCGCCGCTGCTCACCGCGCTTGAGTCAGGTGCAGGTCCATGGATGCCGGACATCACCCAGGGGAAACGGCGGCAGCCTTACACACGCACGGCGGTCGTGAAGGCCCTGACAGAATCACGAGATGAGCGAACTACCTCCGTCGGACTCCACCGCACGACGGGGCCCAAGCTGGACATGGAGATTCTGCTTCGCTTTCCACCTCTTCCTCCGAGCCTTCGCATATGGATCGACGTCAACCCGATTGACCTATTCGCGGAGGAAGCCCGCTGCCAGGCGTTCGTGGAGATGGTCCGTGCATGGGCCATCCACTATCCCGTCATTCACGCCTCGGCCCACAGCCTGGCCGACAAGGAACTGGCGGACTTCCCCTCTTTTGGCCGGGACAACGAGACGACCTTCCGGGACGGCTTCGACAAGGTCTACGAAGTCTGCTGGCTCAACGTCTTCGGCGCGAAGCTCGTGGACACCGTCGGCCGCGAGCGCATGCGCTCCACGCCCGCCCACCGCGTCGAAGAACTCCCGGACGGAGCCATCCTCCTCGTCACCTGGCCCACCGCCGCGGACTTCGCCAGCGAAGCCGCCCGTGTCGCCCAGGCCCGTGCGTGGGTCCACCTTCGGCCGGACCTCGACTTCGATACCGTGATGGCCATCCTCCGCGAACGAAGCGCGACCCTCGCCCCCGTCGAACCCCGCTTCGCTCCGGACGTCGCCGCGATGCTCTCACGCCTCCCCGAATACTCATCCCTGGCCCAGCGCCAGCGGCGCATCGCCGAACTCAACGCCTACGTCCCACCAGAGCCAGACGAGTGGCTCCCCCTGGACGCCGCCCTGCCTTCAGACGTGGCCGACCCGAAGGCCGCCCTTGATCAGTACGCATACTTCGCGGAACGCCTCGTGGCGCTGCTCCACACGCCGGTGCCCTCCGTCTTCAAGGGGTCCCCCGAATCCCTGACGGACATCGACTTCCACTTCTGGAAGGAGACCTTCCCGGACACCTTCGAGCGGCACAACATCGAGGCCATCGCCGTCCCCGCCGTGGGTGCCTACCTGGGCGAAGTGCTGGTCAAACACCTGGGCGGACAATGGCTCCCACGCAAGCAATGGATGGAAGCCCAGGTCCGAGTCGGTAACCGCGTGTGGCTGCCCTTCGCCCGCGCGCACCGCTACATGCGGTCCACGCAGGCGCTGTTGGACCACTCCCTCACCCAGCTCTACCGCGTCGCCGAACGCCACGCCCGCTACTGAGCGGGCGGCTTGAGGTCGTCCGGCAGCCGCTCCAACGGCGGACGCTCTAGAGCGCCCGGCCGCTCGACGCCAGAGGCAGTACCCGCGTCCTCCACGATGGTGCCCCCATCGCTCTGCCCTGTGGGCGGCGGCGAAGGCTTGTCAGAACAGCCGGCGAGAACACCGACGCACAACACGAAGATCCAATGGCGCATGGTCGCTCCTAGTACTTCACCCAGATGACCGTGCCCGGATGGATCTGCGTGAGCGCGGTGACCCCAGACTCCTTCTCGATGAGCGCCTGCGTGACGGGGTTGAAGCTGTACGCCTGCGTGCCAGACCAGACAATGAGCGCGTCCTTGAACACGGTCAGGTCATGCACATGCTCCTCCACCGTGTACTGGTTCCAGCCCGGCAGCCGAGAGGGCATCAGGTAGAGCGACGGCGCAGGGTTCTCCGAAGGCCCCGTGCCCGCGTCCCCATCGTGGTTGTGCTCACCTCCCGCGGTGCCCGTCCACTCCACCACCGTCAGCGCGCCGCCCTGCGTGCTGCACGTCTGCGTCGTGGGGAAGAACAGCGTGGTGAACGGCTTCGAGGGCAGCTTCATGCGCAGCCCCAGGTGGAAGAAGTGCGTGTCCGCCGCCTTCACGTTGCCCGTGGGCCGGGTCCACGTCACCGCCGTCACGTTGCCGGAGGCGTCCTTCTCCACCTCGGCCGTGCCGAACACGGAGTCCACCGGGCGCACGTTCGTGACGCCCTCCGGAATCTGGACCCGCATCTTGTACGTGTCCGCGCCGTCACAGCCGTGGCTCACCGTGATGTCAGCCTCGAAGGTCGCCCCGGCATAGGGAGGCGTGGCACCCGCCACCGCCGCGTGCGCGAAGGCGGATGAGGACAGCAGCGAACCCGCGACAACACACAGCGGCCCCAGGGAAGACTTCATCGGGTGACTCCGGGAAGAAAGGAACATCCCGGATATCAGCCTCCCGTGGCGCGAACGCTGCGGTCATTTGTCGCAGCGCCCGCACCGGGCATCCTCACGGCAGCGCGATGCGCCCCGGAGCGTTCTGGGCGCCCTGCTCGGTGTGACAGCTGTTGCAGTCCCCGTTGCTCTGCGGCGTGGCCATCATCCGCGACGTGCCATCCGGCCCCACCAGCCGCGCCCGGTACGGCATCGGGAAGGACGGCTGGAGCGTGGTGGACATGAAGTTGCCCGCGGAGTTCGGCACCAGCGTGAGCCGCACCTGATCCTCCAGGTCCAGGATCTCCACCTTCACGTTCGACGGCTCCTGCAGCCGCGGATCACACCCGTCCGCCTCGTGGAGCGTCGGGAACACCGTGCCCATGAAGAAGTACGCCACGGAGGGCGCCTGCTCCAGGTGGCAGCTCCGGCAGGCGATGCCGGGCGCCATGTAGGCCCCGGTGCCGCTTGCCTCGGACCAGATGCTCCCGCTCGCGCACGTCGTGGGCGCGGGACCGGCGGGCAGGCTGCCGCAGGTCCCCGCCGGCATCCCCGACTCCAGCCACCCCATGAGCAACGCCCGCTCCGCTTCCGGCATCGGCGGCTCGGAGGCCGGCGGCATCGGAGACTGCGCGTCCTTCATCCGCGTCAGGCTGCGCTGCCCCATGCTGCTCTGGGCGTCCACCATCGAGGCCCGCTGGAAGTCGGAGCGCGCCTGCAGCGCCATGGGCGCATACGCCTTCGCGGGCGTGGTGTGGCAGTACGCACAACGCTCCGCGATCACGGCCTGCACGTCACAGGGCAGGCTGTCGGGGCCTGGATCCACCACGCCCGCGTCCAACACCACCGCCATTTCCGGCTCCGCGGAACACCCCAACGCTCCACACAAGAGCAGCGCCTTCCACGTCCACCGCGTCACGTCCCGACTCCATCCCGGCATGGCTCTCACACTCCCGGGCGGCGTCTACCACGCGCGCAGTGCTCCCCCCGTGCGGCAAAACCGCACAGGGCCATGTCGGACCCACCCCGTATCCTCCTCAAACACTCATCAGACGAATTCAAGGAATCCCATTTTCGCTGGCAATTCCCAGACACAGACAGCCGCCGGGCGATCCCACCGAGGCCAGACGCTCGCGGGGAGGCGGACCCATACACTCCGCGTGTTCCCGTCGCATGATCCGATGTGTCACGTTTACACGGACACCGCGCGCACTATCCCGCGAACAGGGGAGGTCCCCGGGTTTCCGACCTTGGGGGTCATTTGAATGTTCCTCCATTCGCGCGATGAAGTGACGGGCGGCCCAGACGCTCTCCGAATTCCGTCACCATGAAATTCGCACCCTGCTCCGCTCCTGATTCACGAGCTCTCCGCCGTGCCCACCGGCCGGCAAGGCTCCAATGTGGGTGGGGGGGATTGCTCGCGCCCGCGCCAGGCGATACATGCGCGAGACAACGCCCCTTCACGGCGGGTGCTGATTGCGACTGACCTCTTGAATCCCTGTCTTGCCGGGAGACAGCAGCCCCCCGGCCCCTGAATCCGCGTCTCCGTGCTCTCCGTGCACGGAAACACCCCCGCCTCGCAGGAGTCGCGTCAATGCCCACTGGAACCACGCCCGGTTCTTCCCCGGTCCCCGAGTTTGCGTTTTCCACCCTGGTTGAATTGCTTCGCGTTCGCGCAAGCACCCAGGGCGACCGTCGCGGATTTACGTTCCTGCTGGACGGGGAAACGGACGAAGCGCACCTGACGTACGCGGAGCTGGATCAGAAGGCTCGCGCGATCGCGGCGGCGCTCCAGGCTCGCGGAGCCCAGGGACAGCGGGCGCTGCTGCTGTACCCGCCCGGGCTGGACTACATCGCCGGGTTTTTCGGCTGTCTGTACGCGGGCGTGATCGCGGTCCCCATCTATCCGCCGGACCCCATGCGTCTGGCGCGCACGCTGCCGCGCCTATTGGCCATCAGCCAGGACGCGCAGGCCACCATCGCCCTCACCACCGACTTCATCTACGGCATGGGGGAGATGCTCTTCGAGCAGGCGCCGGAGCTGCGGGAGCTGCACTGGATTGCCACGGACACGCTGGACGCGGAGGTCGCCGAAGGGTGGAAGGACCCGGGCGTGGCCACGGACACGCGGGTGTTCCTCCAGTACACGTCCGGCTCCACGTCGTCTCCCAAGGGCGTGGTGCTGACGCACGGCAACCTGCTGCACAACTCGAAGCTGATCCACTCGTGCTTCGGTCACTCGACGCAAAGCCAGGGTGTCATCTGGCTTCCGCCGTACCACGACATGGGCCTCATCGGCGGCATCCTGCAGCCGCTGTACGGCGGCTTCCCGGTGACGCTGTTCTCGCCGGTGGACTTCCTCAAGCGCCCCATGCGCTGGCTGGAGGCCATCTCCCGCTACAAGGCCACCACGAGCGGCGGGCCGAACTTCGCGTTCGACCTGTGCGTGCGCAAGTCCACGCCGGAAGAGCGCGCGAAGCTGGACCTGAGCCACTGGGACCTGGCCTTCAACGGCGCGGAGCCCATCATGCCGGACACGCTCCGGCGCTTCGCGGAGGCGTTCGGTCCGCAGGGGTTCCGCTCGGAGGCCATCTATCCCTGCTACGGCCTGGCGGAGGGCACGCTCATCGCCTCTGGCGGTGACAAGCGCGAGCTACCCGTGCAGCGCACCGTGGACGGGGGCGCGCTGAAGGACAACCGCGTGGTGGCGAAGGAGGCGGCGAGCCCCGGCGCCCAGACGCTGGTGGGCTCCGGCCGCAACCTCACGGATCAGCGCCTGGTCATCGCGCATCCGGAGACGGGCGCGCCGCTGGCCGCGGGCCAGGTGGGCGAGATTCGCGTCGCTGGACCCAGCATCGCGCAGGGCTACTGGGGCCGCGATGAGCAGACGCGGACCACCTTCCAGCAGCCGCTGGCCGGCACGGGTGATCCGACGCCGTTCCTGCGCACGGGCGACCTGGGTTTCCTCGCGGACGGCGAGCTGTTCGTCACCGGCCGGCTGAAGGACCTGATCATCATCCGCGGGCGCAACCACTACCCGCAGGACATCGAGCGCACGGTGGAGTCCGCCCACCCCGCCATCCGCCCCGGTTGCACGGCGGCGTTCTCCATCGAGCAGGACGACGAGGAGCGCCTGATCGTCGTGACGGAGGTGGACCGCCGAGCGGTGGAGCGTGACGGCGTGGACCTGGACGCGCTGGCGCAGGGCATCCGGCAGGCCGTCGCGGCCGGGCATGACCTGCAGGCCCAGGGCGTGGTGCTGCTGGGGCCGGGCGCCATCCCGAAGACGTCCAGCGGCAAGATCCAGCGCTTCGCCACCCGCGCGGAGTACGTCGCGGACACGCTGGAGGCGCTGCACAAGAGCGTCATCGCCGCCGCTCCCACGCAGGTGCCCGAGGCCGTGAAGACCGCCGCTCCGGAAGCCGCCGCCGCGCCCGCGCCGGTGGGCCCGGACACCAGCATGCTGCAGAAGATGCTGGCGGTGGTGACGGACGTCACCGCGCGCCGGGCCATGGTGGCGGTGTTCCTCCAGGAGCAGGCCGCGCAGGTGCTGCGGCTGCCCACCGCGCAGGTGGACCTGCAGAAGCCGCTGCATGCCTACGGCGTGGATTCGCTGATGGCGGTGGACTTCAAGAGCGCGGTGGACGCGGGGCTGGGCATCGACCTGCCGCTGTCGGACGTGCTCCAGGGCGTGTCGCTGTCGAAGCTGGCGGAGGTCGTGGTGACGTTGATGTCGGCGCCCCCGTCCCAGCAGTCCTCCAGCGCGGTGGCCGCCTCGTCCGCCACGGGCGACGCGCCCCTGTCCGGTGGGCAGCAGGCGCTGTGGTTCATGCACCAGCTCGCGCCGGACAGCGCCGCCTACCACGTGCCCGTCGCGGTGCGCGTGCGCGCGGGGCTGGACGCCAACGCGCTGAAGGGCGCCTTCGAGGCGCTGGTGGCCCGCCACCCTGCCCTGCGCACCACGTTCGTCATGGCGGCCACGGGCCCCGTGCAGCGCGTGCACGCGGAACTGCCGCTGGACTTCACCACCACGGACGCGAAGGGCTGGAGCGACGAGCAGGTCGCGGAGCACCTGTCCGCCGAGGCCCGCCGCCCGTTCGACCTGGAGAAGGGCCCGCTCCTGCGCGTGCGGCTGGTGTCGCGGTCCGCGGAGGACCACGCGCTGCTCATTGCAATGCACCACATCGTCACCGACTTCTGGTCGCTGGCGGTGATGGCGGAGGAGCTGGACGCGCTCTACCCGGCGCTCAAGCTGGGCAAGCGGCCCACGCTCGCGCAGCCCGCGCGCACCTACGCGGATTACGCGCGCTGGCAGTCGGAGATGCTCACCGGTGCTCGTGGCCAGGCGCTGGAGAAGTACTGGCGTGAGCAGCTGTCCGGCACGCTGCAGGTGCTGGACCTGCCCACGGACCACCCGCGTCCCCCGGTGCAGACCTTCAACGGGCGCGTCCACACCACCCGGCTGGACGCGAACGTCGCGAGCGCGGTGAAGACGCTGGCGCGAGACAACGGCGCCACGCCGAACATGGTGCTCCAGACGGCGTTCCAGGTGCTGCTGCACCGCTACACCGGCCAGCAGGACTTCACGCTGGGCGTGGTGAGCGCGGGCCGCGGACGCGCGGAGCTGGCGGGCATCACCGGCTACTTCGTCAACCCGCTGGTGGTGCGCACGCGGCCGTCCCCCTCGCTGTCCTTCACGGACTACCTGGCCCAGACGCGCCAGACGATGCTGGGCGCGCTGGAGCACCAGGACTACCCCTTCAGCGCGCTGGTGGACCGGCTGCAGCCGGTGCGTGACCAGAGCCGCTCGCCGCTGTTCCAGGTGATGTTCGTCTACCAGCGCGCCTCCAAGCTGGACGAGCGCGGCCTCACGCCCTTCGCCCTGGACATCCCGGGCGCGAAGTCCACCGTGGCGGGCCTGCCGATTGAATCGCTGCTGCTGTCGCACGGCGGCGCGCAGTTCGACCTCACGCTCACCATGGGCGAGGCGGACGGCGAGCTGGTGGCCTCCTTCGAGTACAACACCGACCTCTTCGAGGCCGGCACCATCGAGCGCATGGCCGGGCACCTGGCCACGCTGCTGTCCGGCATCGCCGCCCAGCCGGGCCGCGCGCTCGCGGGGCTGCCGCTGCTCACGCAGGCCGAACAGCAGCAGTTGCTGGAGACCTGGAAGGGTCCGCGCGTGCCGCTCACGCAGGCGGACATGCTGCCCGCGCTCTTCGCGGCGCAGGTGGCTCGCACGCCGGACAACGTCGCGGTCCTCTTCAAGGACGCGCAGCTCTCCTACCGTGAGCTGGATGCACGCGCGGGGCAGCTCGCCGCGTGGCTGCGCGGCGCGGGCGTGAAGCCGGGCGACATCGTCGGAATCTGCCTGGAGCGCTCGGTGGAGACGCTGGTGTCCGTGCTGGCCGTGATGGCCGCGGGCGCGGCGTACGTGCCCATCGACCCGGCCTACCCGTCCGAGCGCGTGGCCTTCATCCTGGGCGACACGCAGGCGCCGGTCCTCATCACCCAGTCCTGGCTCCAGCGCACGCTGCCCTCAGGCATGTCCGCGCGCACGCTGTTCGTGGACCAGCCGCTGGACGGCGCGCTGTCCTCCGCGCCCGCCGCAACGGTGGCGGCCGGGGACCTGGCGTGCCTCGTCTACACCTCCGGCTCCACTGGCCAGCCCAAGGGCGTGATGCTGGAGCACGGGGGCCTCGCGAACCTGGTGCGCTCGTTCGTGGAGTCCTACGCGCCTGGCGCGACGGACCGGATGCTGCCGCTCACGTCGGTGGCCTCCGCCAGCTTCGTGGGCGAAATCCTCCCGCTCCTGTGCACGGGCGGCGCGCTGGTGCTGCCCACCGAGGATGAGATCCTCGACCAGGAGAAGCTGTACCAGCTCATCACCCGCCACACCGTCACCATCGTGAGCACGGTGCCCGCGGTCATCGCCGGGCTCAACGCGCGCCTGGAGCAACTGCCGCCGCTCAAGCTGGTGCTCTCCGGCGGCGAGGCGCTGGTGGCCAGCGACGTGGAGAAGCTGCTCGCCACGGTGCCGGTGGTGAATGGCTACGGCCTCACGGAGACCACCGTGTGCTCCACCTACCACCGCATGGCGGTGGAGGATCTGCAGGGACACGCGTGGGTGCCCATCGGCCGGCCCGTCATCAACACGGACGTGTACGTGCTGGACGCGGAGCGCAACCTGCTGCCCGTGGGCGTCGCCGGTGAGCTGTACGTAGGCGGCCTGGGCGTGGCGCGCGGGTACTGGAAGCGGCCGGAGCTGACCACGGAGCGCTTCGTCGCGAACCCGTTCGGCTCCGACAAGGGCGAGCGCCTGTACCGCACGGGCGACCGCGCGCGGTGGCTGCCGGACGGCGTGCTCACGTTCCTGTCCCGCGCGGATGATCAGGTGAAGATCCGCGGCTTCCGCATCGAGCTGGGTGAGGTGGAGGCCGCCGTGCGCCGCCACCCGGCCGTGAAGGACGCGTTCCTGATGGCGCGCGAGGACTCGCCCGGCGACAAGCGCCTGGTGGCCTACGTGGTGCTGGGCGAGCCCGCGCCCACGCACTCGGACCTGAACGCCTTCCTCGCGGAAGGGCTGCCGCCGTACATGCTGCCGTCCGCGTACGTGCCACTGTCCGCGCTGCCCCTGTCGCCCAACGGCAAGGTGGACGCGAAGGCGCTGCCCGCGCCGGAAGGGGCGCGCCTCGCTTCCGGCGTCGCCTACGCCCAGCCGCAGAGCGCGGTGGAGCGCAGCGTGGCGGCCATCTGGGCGGCGGTGCTCAAGGTGGAGCGCGTCGGCCTCAACGACAACTTCTTCGAGCTGGGTGGCAACTCGCTGCTCATCGCGCAGGCCCACCGGCGGCTGAAGGAGGAGCTGGGCGCGGAGCTCGCGCTGGTGGACATGTTCAAGTTCACCACGGTGAGCGCGCTGGCCCAGCACCTGGCGAACAAGGGCGAGGACTCGGGCGCGGCCTCCCAGAAGATCAAGGACGAGGCGGAGCGCCGCCGGGCCGCCCAGGCGCGGCGTCAGCAGGCGCGCGGCCGTGGCAAGTAACCAACGACTTTCAGGCACACCCCAAGATTTCGAAGGACGGCTCCATGAGCACTGAAACTCCCGAAGTGGATGGCATCGCGGTCATCGGCCTGGGCGGCCGCCTTCCCGGTGCGAAGACCATCTCCGAGTTCTGGAAGAACCTCACCGGCGGCGTGGAGAGCATCACGTTCTTCACCGATGAGGAGCTCATCGCGGAGGGCGCCGACCCCGCGATGGTCCGCGCGCCCAACTACGTGAAGGCCCGCGGCACGCTGGGCGACACGGATCAGTTCGACGCGGCCTTCTTCGGGATGAACCCCCGCGAGGCCGCGCTGATGGACCCGCAGCACCGCGTCTTCCTGGAGTGCGCGTGGGAGGCGATGGAGGCCGCCGGCTACAGCCCGGAGCGCCAGCCCGGCCGCGTGGGCGTGTTCGGCGGCATGAGCATGAACACGTACCTGCTCTCCAACCTGTACTCGCACCTGGCGCACGTCGCGTCGGTGGAGAGCCTCCAGGCGTCCATCGGCAACGACAAGGACAGCCTCACCACGGAAGTGGCGTACCGGATGGACCTGAAGGGGCCGGCCGTCACGGTCCAGTCCTCGTCCTCCACGTCGCTCACGTGCATCCACTACGCCTGCCAGAGCCTGCTGTCGTTCGAGTGCGACATGGCCCTGGCCGGTGGCGTGTCCATCCACTTCCCGGAGAAGGCGGGCTACCTGTACCACGAGGGTGGCACCACGGCGCCGGACGGCCACTGCCACACCTTCGACGAGGAGGCCGCGGGCTTCGTCGCCGGCCACGGCGCGGCGGTGGTCGCGCTCAAGCGCCTGTCGGACGCGCTCAAGGACGGTGACACCGTCTACGCGGTGGTGCGTGGCTCGGCGGTGAACAACGACGGCTCGCAGAAGGTCAGCTACATGGCGCCGGCCGTCGCGGGTCAGGCGGAGGTCATCGCGCTGGCGCAGGCGGTCGCGGGCGTGGATCCGGACTCCATCGGCTACGTGGAGGCGCACGGCACGGCGACCAAGGTCGGGGATCCGATTGAAGTCGCGGCGCTCACGCAGGCCTTCCGCCAGGGCACGGACAAGAAGAACTTCTGCGCGCTGGGCTCGGTGAAGAGCAACATCGGCCACCTGGACTCGGCGGCGGGCGCGGTGGGCTTCATCAAGGCGGCCCTCACGCTGCACCACAAGGTGATTCCGCCCAGCCTCAATTTCAAGAAGCCCAACCCGGCGTGCGACTTCCCCAACAGCCCATTCTACGTGAACACGGAGCTGCGCGACTTCCCTCGCGGTGAGACGCCGCGCCGCGCGGGCGTCACGTCGCTGGGCATGGGCGGCACCAACGCGCACGCCATCCTGGAGGAGGCGCCGGAGCTGCCCGCCACCGACAAGGCCCGCCTGCCCGCGCAGGTGGTGCTGCTGTCGGCGCGCACGGAGAACTCGCTAGAGGTCGCCACCGACCGGCTGGCCGCGCACCTGCGCGAGAACCCGAATGTGGACCTGGCGGACGTGGCGCACACGCTCCAGCTGGGCCGCAAGCGCTTCGGCAAGCGGCGCGCGGTGGTGGCGCGCACCACGGCGGAGCTGGCCTCCGCGCTGGCGGAGCGCACCCCGGGCCGCGTCTTCTCCGGCAGCGCGGAGAACAGCGGCCGTCCGGTGATGTTCATGTTCTCCGGGCAGGGCTCGCAGTACGTGGACATGGGCCGCGAGCTGTACGAGACGGAGAAGTCCTTCCGCGCCCAGGTGGACACCTGCGCGGAGAAGCTCAAGCCGCACCTGGGCCTGGACCTGCGCACGGTGCTGTACCCGGCCGCGGAGTCGCGCGAACTGGCGTCGGAGCGCCTCAAGCAGACCGGCCTCACCCAGCCCGCGCTGTTCGTCATCGAGTACGCGCTCGCGAAGCTCTGGGAGTCGTGGGGCGTGACGCCGCACGCGATGGTGGGCCACAGCATCGGGGAGTACGTGGCGGCGTGCCTCGCGGGCGTGTTCACCCTGGATGACGCGCTGGCGCTGGTGGCCGCGCGCGGCCGGCTGATGCAGTCGCTGCCCGCGGGCTCCATGCTCGCGGTGTCCCTACCGGAAGAGCACGTCACGCCCATGCTGCCGGAGGGCCTGTCCGTGGCCGCGGTGAACAGCCCGGCCACGTGCGTGGTCGCCGGCCCCACGCCGCTGGTGGACGCGTTCACTGAGACGCTGAAGCTCCAGGGCCTGGCGTCCTCGCGGCTGCACACGTCGCACGCGTTCCACTCCGCGATGATGGACCCCATCCTGGACTCCTTCCGCGAGGCGGTGCGCAAGGTGGCCCGGAAGGCGCCGACGAAGCCCTACCTGTCCAACGTCACCGGCACCTGGGTGACGGCCGAACAGGCCACGAGCCCCGACTACTGGGCGAAGCACCTGCGCGGCGCGGTGCGCTTCGCGGACGGCGTGGGCGAGCTGCTCAAGGAGTCCGACGCCATCCTGCTGGAGGTGGGCCCGGGCAACACGCTCGTCACGCTGGCCCGGCAGCACCCGGACAAGGGCGCGAAGCACGCGCTGATCAACTCGCTGCGCCACCCGAAGGAGCAGGTCGCGGACCTGGACCACGTGCTGGCCACGCTGGGCCGGCTGTGGCTGGAGGGCGTGGAGGCGGACTGGGACGCGTTCCGTGGCGGTGAGAAGCGCCGCCGCATCGCGCTGCCCACGTCCCCCTTCGAGCGTCAGCGCCACTGGGTGGACCCGCGCAAGGAGACCGCCGCCGACGGCGAGCGCGCCGAGTGGGCGTCCGCGGATCAGAAGCAGCCCGTGGCCCGCTGGTTCTACCTGCCGTCGTGGCAGCGCGCGCTGCCGTCGCCGCAGGGCACCTGGAGCGAGAAGAAGGCCACCTGGTGGCTGCTCCTCCCGGACGACGCCAACGAAGGCGTGGGCGCGCGGCTCGCGCTCAAGCTGGGTGAGGCCGGCCAGGACGTGGTGCGCATCACCCCGGCCGCCGTCACCGCGAAGCACGACGAGCACCACTGGTCGCTCGCGCTGGGCGGCGAGGCCACGGTGCTGGAGGCGCTCACCGCGCAGGGCCGCGCCCCGGACCACGTGCTGCACCTGGGCACGCTGGGCCTGGGTGACGCGCACGGCGAAGCGGACTTCGAGTCCGCGCTGGGCAAGGGCTTCCTGGGGCTGTTGTCCCTGGCGCAGGCCCTGGGCCGTCAGCCGGGCACCCGTCCCGTGTCGCTGGTCGCCGTGACGAACCGCATGCAGGCGCTGGGCGACGAGGCGCCGAACCCGGAGCTGGCCACGGTGCTGGGCCCGGTGCGCGTCATCCCGCAGGAGTACGGCCACCTGTCCGCGAAGGCCGTGGACGTGCGCCTGCCGCCGTCCGGCAGCTGGCAGGAGACGGCGCTGGTGGAGGCCCTGCTGTCCGAGGCCGCCACGCCGTCCAAGCTGGAGACCGTCATCGCGTACCGGGGCGGGGCCCGCTGGGTCCAGCACTTCGAGCACGTGCCGGCGGACGCGCCGCGCGCCGCGCAGTTGCCGCTGCGCGACGGGGGCGTGTACCTGATCATCGGCGGCTTCGGCACGCTGGGCTTCTCCCACGCGAAGTCGCTGGCGAAGCGCGCGAAGGTGAAGCTGGTGCTCGCGGGCCGCACGGCGCTGCCGGAGCGCTCGCAGTGGGACGCGCATCTGTCCGCCCATGGCGAGGACGACGCCGTCTCCCGCCGCATCCGTCAGGTGCGGGAGCTGGAGGCGCTGGGCGCTCAAGTGCACACCGTGTCCGTGGACGCGGGCAACAAGGTCCAGGTGAAGGAGACCGTGGACGTGGCGCTGACTCACTTCGGCGCACTGCACGGCGTGGTCTTCGCCGCGGGTGACGTGGGCCAGGCGCTCTTCCGCGCCATCCCGGACACCCGGCCCGAGGACGTGCGCGACACCTTCCACGGCCGCGTGCGCGGGCTATACGCGCTGGAGGAGGCCGTGCGCGGACGCGCGCTGGACTTCTGCGTGCTGTCGTCGTCGCTGGCGGCGGTGCTGGGCGGCCTGGGGCTCGCGTCGTACTCGGCGGCCACGTCCTTCATGGACGCGTTCGCCACGAAGCAGGCGCAGACGTCCCCGGTGCCGTGGATGAGCGTGGGCTGGGACGCGTGGCAGTACGAGTCCCGCGCGGGCGGCGCGCAGAGCCCGTTCGGCGCGCTGGCCATCACTGCGGCGGAAGGCGAGGACGCCTTCGAGCAGCTCTTCCAGTTGGGCGCCGTGTCGCACGTGGCCGTGTCCACGAGCAACCTGCGCGCCCGCGCGCGCAAGTGGGCCCAGCCGGCCGCCGCGCAGGAGCAGGCGGAGGCGAAGCAGGAGGCGGGTTCATCCCTGGGCACCACGCCCCGGCCCGCGCTCCAGAACGCCTACGTGCCGCCTCGCGACGAGCTGGAGGAGAAGATTGCCCGCCTCTGGCAGACGACGCTGGGCATCGACCAGGTCGGCGTGCACGACAACTTCTTCGAGCTGGGTGGCAACTCGCTCGTCGGCGTGAAGCTGATTGCCCGCGTGCGAGAGCAGTTCGGCGTCGCGCTGCCGGCCGTCACCCTCTACGAAGGCCCCACCGTGGGGGCGCTGGCCAGGCTGCTCAAGGCCGCCAGCGGCACCGAGGACACGGAAGCCGCGCCCGAGGAGACCGAGGCGCTCAGCCGCGGGGAGCGCCGCCGTGCGCGCCGCACCAACCGCCGGGGAGACAGCGCCTCCGACGAGGAGTAGCCGTCCCCTCTCCCACCTTTCGCCGCCCGAGCACACCCCATGTCCGCTGAATCGAACATCGACGCGCAGGCCATCGCCATCGTCGGCATGGCCGGACGTTTCCCCGGCGCTCCCGACCTGGACTCCTTCTGGAAGAACCTGCGCGACGGCGTGGAGTCCATCCAGCCCGTCCCCGACGCGGAGCTGGAGAAGCTGGGCGTGGACCCGGTCCTTCGCAAGGACCCGCGCCACGTGAAGGCCAGCGCCGCGCTCGCCGGCATGGAGCTGTTCGACGCGGGCTTCTTCGGCTTCACGCCCCGCGAGGCGGAGCTGATGGACCCGCAGCACCGCGTCTTCCTGGAGTGCGCGTGGGAGGCGATGGAGAAGGCGGGCCACACGCCGGAGGGCTTCGACGGCTCCATCGGCGTGTTCGCTGGCGCGGCCACCAACACGTACCTGGTGTTCCACCTGGTCCCCAACTTCGACCAGTTGAGCGGCATGGACCAGGTGCAGATCGACGTGAACAACGGCGGCGACTTCCTGGCCACCCGCGTCGCGTACAAGCTCAACCTGCGCGGCCCCAGCTACTCCATCACCAGCGCGTGCTCCACGTCGCTCGTCGCCACGCACGCGGCCTGCCAGAGCCTCTTGAATGAGGAGTGCGACCTGGCGCTGGCGGGCGGCGTGTCCGTGCACGTGAAGCACCCGGAGGGCTACCCCTTCGTGCCCGGCGGCATCGTGTCCCCGGACGGCCACTGCCGCGCGTTCGACGCGAAGGCGGAGGGCACGGTGTTCGGCAGCGGCGTGGGCGTGGTGGTGCTCAAGCGGCTGGCGGACGCCATTGAAGACGGCGACCACATCCACGCCATCATCAAGGGCAGCGCCATCAACAACGACGGCGCGCTGAAGGTGGGCTTCACCGCCCCCAGCGTGGAGGGCCAGGCCACCGTCATCACCGAGGCCTTGGGCGCGGCCGGCGTGGCGCCGGAGACCATCGGCTACCTGGAGGCGCACGGCACCGGCACGAAGATGGGTGACCCCATCGAAGTGCGCGCGCTCAACAAGGCGTTCAAGTTCCGCTCGGCGGCGGCGAAGGCGAACCCGCCCAGGATTCCGGTGGGCTCGCTCAAGAGCAACATCGGTCACCTGGCCAACGCGGCCGGCGTGTCCAGCCTCATCAAGGCCGTGCTGACGCTGGAGCAGCGGCAGATTCCGCCCAGCCTCCACGTGACGGAGGTGAACCCGGAGATTCCGTTCGCGGGCGGCCCGTTCTTCGTCAACACGAAGCTCACCGACTGGCAGGCGAACCCCAAGCATCCGCGCCGCGCGGGCGTGAGCTCCTTCGGCGTGGGCGGCACGAACGCGCACATCGTGTTGGAAGAGGCGCCTGTCCTTCCCTCGTCCGGCGCGTCCCGGCCCGCGCAGCTCCTGGTGCTGTCCGCGAAGAGCGACGCGGCGCTGGATGCCGCGACGCAGAACCTGGCCGCGCACCTCAAGGCGCACCCCGCGCAGGCGCTGGCGGACGTGGCCTTCACGCTCCAGACGGGCCGTCAGGCCATGGCGAAGCGGCGCGTGCTGGTGTGCCGTGACAGAGACGACGCGCTCGCCGCGCTGGAGGCGGAGAATAGCCCCCGCCAGTGGACGAACACGCCGGACGTGCACGAGCGGCCGGTTGCGTTCCTGTTCCCCGGCCAGGGCTCGCAGTACGTGGGCATGGCGCGCGACCTGTACGCGTCCGAGCCGACCTTCAAGCGGCACCTGGACGCGTGCGCGGACAAGCTGACGCCGCACCTGGGCCTGGACCTGCGCACGGTCCTCTTCCCGGATGCATCCAAGGCGGAAGCGGCGACGCTGGCGCTGACGCGCACGGAGCTGACGCAGCCCGCGCTCTTCGCCGTGGAGTACGCGCTGGCGAAGCTGTGGATGGCCTGGGGCGTGAAGCCCTCCGCGATGCTGGGGCACAGCATCGGTGAGTACGTGGCAGCATGCCTCGCGGGCGTGTTCAGCCTGGATGACGCGCTGGCGCTGGTGGCCGCGCGCGGCAAGCTGATGCAGGGGCTGCCCTCGGGCGCCATGCTGTCCGCGAAGCTGGACGAGTCCGCGCTCAAGCCGCTGCTCCCCGCGAACGTCAGCGTGGCGGCGGTGAACGCGCCGGGCTTCACCGTCGTGGCCGGTCCCACCGACGCGGTGGACGCGCTCCAGGCGAAGCTGGAGGCGCAGGGCGTGGAGGTGTCGCGGCTGCACACGTCGCACGCGTTCCACTCCGCGATGATGGACCCCATCCTCGCGCCGTTCACCGAGCGCGTGCGCCAGGTGAAGCTCAACGCGCCGACCCTGCCCTTCCTGTCCAACGTGACGGGCACCTGGATTGAAGCCGCGCAGGCGACCGACCCGGGCTACTGGGCCACGCACCTGCGTCAGGCCGTGCGCTTCTCCGTGGGACTCCAGGAGCTGTCCCGCAAGTGGCCGCAGGCGGCCCTGCTGGAGGTGGGCCCCGGCACGGTGCTCACCACGCTGGCGAAGCAGCAGCCGGGCGCGGAAGCGCGCGTACTCATCTCCTCCACGCGTCACCCGCGCGAGCAGGCGCCGGACCTCCAGGTACTCCTGGGCGCACTGGGCCGGCTGTGGCTGGGCGGCGTGACGGTGGACTGGAAGGGCTTCGCGGGCAACGAGCAGCGCCGCCGCGTGCCGCTTCCCACCTACCCCTTCCAGCGCGAGCGCTACTGGATCGACGCGAAGCCGCTGGGCGGTGGTGCCCGCGCGGGCGCGCCCTCGTCGCTGGCGAAGCGCTCGGACGTGGCGGACTGGTTCTACGCGCCGTCGTGGAAGCTGTCCCCGCTGCCCAAGGCGAAGGACGCGGCGGGCGCGGGCTGGCTGGTGCTCGCGGACGACACCGGCGTGGCGGAGGCCCTGGCGCCGAAGCTGGATGGAGACGTCTTCCGCGTCGTCCCCAGCGCGCGCTTCGAGCAGCGCCCGGACGGCACGTTCACGGTGGACCCGGCGCGTCGCGAGGACTTCTGCGCGGTGCTGGAGGCGCTGAAGAAGCAGGGCCGCGCGTTCTCCAACGTGGTGCACCTGTGGAGCCTGTCGCGCGAGCCCCTGTCCCAGGAGAAGTCGATGGACCTGGGCTTCCACAGCCAGCTGTTCCTCGCCCGCGCCCTGGGCGACACGGGCCATATCGAGCCGCTCACCTGGTCCGTGGTGACCAGCCGCTCCGCCCGCGTGGAGCAGGCGGACGCGCAGCTGCCGGAGCAGTCCCTGCTGGTGGGCCCCTCGCGCGTGCTGCCGCAGGAGTACCCGAACCTCGCGTGCCGCTTCGTGGACGTGGTGCCCGGCGACGCAAGCGCGGTGGCGGACCGGCTGACCGCGGAGCTGCGCGCCGAACCGCGTGACGCGGTGGTGGCCCTGCGTGGCCGCCAGCGTTGGGTGCAGACCTTCGAGCCCGTGCGCCTGGAGGCGGCCGGCGCGGAGGTGCTGCGCGACGGCGGCGCGTACCTCATCACCGACGGCCTCACCGGCATCGGACATGCGCTGGCGTCCGAGCTGGCCACGGTGCACCACGCGAAGCTGACGCTGGTGGAGACGGCGGACTTCCCCAGCCGCGGCCAGTGGACGGCGTGGGTGGAGAAGCACGGAGTGCAGGACGCGGTGTCCCGCCGCATCCAGCGCGCGCTGGCCCTGGAGCGCACGGGCGTCGAGATGCTGGTGCTGCCCGCGTCCCTCACCGAGGTGGAGTCCATGCGCGGCGTGGTGGACGCGGCGGTGGCGCGCTTCGGCCGCATCGACGGCGTCATCCACGCGGCGGGCGGCATGCAGGGCGCCACGCTGGGCACCATCGCGGAGACAGGCCCGGACGAGTGCGCCTGGCACTTCCGCCCGCAGGTGCACGGCGTGCGGGTGCTGGAAGCGGTGCTCCCGAAGGAAGGCCCGGCGTTCTGCCTCCTCGTGTCGTCGCTGTCGTCCGTGCTGGGCGGCCTGGGCCAGGTGGCGCAGGCCTCCGCCAGCGCCTTCATGGACGCATTCGCTGAGGCGCGCACGGAGGGCTTCGCCTACCCGTGGCTGAGCGTGGACTGGGACGCATGGCAGTTCGCGGACGCGCAGGCCATGGCGGAGCTGTCCCCCACGCTGGCCCAGTTCGCCATCCAGCCCGCCGAGGGCCTGGAGGCGCTGCGCCGCGCGCTGTCGCATGGAGAGAGCGGCCGGCTGGCTGTCTCCACCGGGGACCTGGCCGCGCGCCGCCGTCAGGGGCCTCGTGCCGCGAAGGCGGAGAAGGGCAAGAAGGACGCGGAGAAGGGCAACAAGCACGCTCGGCCCTCCATCCTCACGCCCTACGCCGCGCCTCGCACGGAGCTGGAGAAGACCGTCGCGGGAATCTGGGAGCAGGTGCTGGGAATCGGCGGCATCGGCATCAACGACAACTTCTTCGAGCTGGGCGGCCACTCGCTGCTGGCCACGCAGCTGCGCAACCACATCCACGCGGTGCTGAAGGTGGACCTGTCGCTGCGCGGCCTCTTCGAGACGCCCACCGTCGCGGGCGTCGCCGGGCGCGTGGAGCAGGAGCTGGGCAAGCGCGCGGCCTCCACGGAGAAGCCCATCGCGGAGCGCCTGCGCACCGCGTTCCCCACCGAGCGCCCCGCCCTGCTCACCGAGTACCTGCGCCACCACATCTCGGAAGGCCTGCGCATCCCGTTGGACAAGCTGCCCGCCGACGGCAGCCTCAAGGGCTACGACCTGCACGCGCTGGGCGCGGAGCTGGAGTACGACCTACGGCAGGACTTCAAGTTCCAGCTCTACCCGCACGAGGTGCAGGCGCACCCGTCCATCCCGGAGCTGTCCAAGTACCTGCTGGTGGAGATGGACCGCCTGCAGGACCCGCAGCGCTTCGCGGAGAACAAGCCGCTGTCCGCGTATCCGCTCAAGCCCTATCGCGCGCAGACGTCCGGCATGCAGCGCACCAACACGGCGAAGAAGAACCCGCCCATGGTGTTCGTGCACTCCAGCCCGCGCGCGGGCTCCACGCTGTTCCGCGTGATGCTCGCGGGACACCCGCGGCTGTTCTGCCCGCCGGAAGTGAACCTGCTCTTCTTCGAGGGCATGCGCGAGTGGCGCGAGAACATCGGCTTCGGCAGCGAGATGGAGTGGACCACGGGCGGCCTGCAGTGGGCGCTCATGGAGCTGGAGAAACTGGACTCGCCCGCTGGCGCCGCGCTGGTGGACCGGCTGGTCGCGGATGACGTGTCCGCGCAGGACGTCTACCGCCGCCTCCAGGAGAAGTCCTCGCCACGGCTGCTCGTGGACAAGACGCCCACGTACGCCATGGACGTGGAGACGCTGGAGCGCGCGGAGCGGATGTTCGAGGGCAACAAGTACATCTACCTCTACCGCCACCCGCTCCCGGTGATGGAGTCCATCCTCCGGATGCGCTTCGACCGCCTCTTCGCCGCCGGCCTCTTCGGCGACGCGGACGTGGACCCCTACGTGGTGGCGGAGACGGTGTGGGCCCTGTCCAACCGGAACCTGCTCAACTTCTTCGACGGCATCGGCCGCGAGCGCTGCCACTGGGTGCGCTACGAGGACCTGGTCGCGGACCCCACGAAGGTCATGACCGGCGTGGCCCAGTTCCTGGGGCTCGAGTTCGACGAGCGCATGGTCCAGCCGTACGACGGCAAGAAGGACCGCATGATGGGCGGCCTGGGCGACCCGAACATCCTCCAGCACCAGGGCATCGAGAAGAAGATGGGCGAGTCCTGGAAGCGGATCAAATGGCCCCGCCCCTTCGACGCCTCCACCCACGCGGTGATTGAGCGGCTGGGCTACTCCGTGGAGGGCGCCACGCCCACGCAGCCCCTGGTGACCGCGCAGCCGGTGGCCACGCCCGCCGCGAAGCAGAAGGTGTCCGCGGCGGAGGCGGAGAAGTTGCTGGAGAACATGGACCAGCTGTCGGACGAACAGGTGGCGGAGCTGCTCGCGGTGCTGGAAGACGCGGGCGGCGGTGACGGTGGTGGTAGCAGCAGCAGCGAGGACGCGGCCTGAACATGACGCCCGAAGAGAAGCGAGCACGCCTGGCGCAGCTCCTGAAGGACAAGTCGCGCCCTGCCTCGAAGCAGGCGCCCCTGTCCTTCGCGCAGGAGCGGATGTGGTTCCTGGACAAGTGGAGCCCCGGCAGCGCGGCGTTCCACATGCCCACCGCGGTGCGATTGACGGGCACCGTGGACACGGACGCGCTGCGCCGCGCCCTGGCCCTGCTGGTGGAGCGGCACGACACGCTGCGCACCACCTTCCAGGAGCGCGAAGGCGGCGGCGCGCAGGTCATCGCGTCCACGGGCGAGGTGCCGCTGGAGGTGATGGACCTCCAGGGACTGCCGGTGACCGAGCGCGAGGCTGAGGCCCAGCGGCGCGTGGTCACGCTCGCGCAGCAGCCGTTCAGCCTGGAGCAGGGGCCGCTGCTGCGCGCGGTGCTGATGCTCCTGGGCAACGGCGAGCAGGTGTTGCTGGTGGATCAGCACCACATCGTCTCCGACGGTTGGTCCATGGGCGTGCTCGTGCACGAGCTGGCGGTGCTGTACCGCGCGTGCCTGGAAGGTCAGCCCTCGCCGCTCAAGCCCCTGCCGCTGCAGTACGCGGACTGGGCGGCGTGGCAGAAGGAATGGCTCCAGGGCGCGGAGCTGGAGCGCCAGCTCACCTACTGGAAGAACCGGCTCAACCCCAACGCGCTGCTGGAGCTGCCCCAGGACAAGCCGCGTCCGGCGCTGATGAGTTCCAAGGGCGAGCGGCAGGTGATGCACCTGTCCCCCGCCCTCACCCAGGCGCTCAAGGCGCTGGGCCAGCGCGAGGGCCGCACGCTCTTCGTCACGCTGCTGTCCGCCTTCAACGTGCTGCTGTCCCGCTACACCGGGCAGGACGACATCGTGGTGGGCACGCCCATCGCGGGCCGTCCGCGCGCGGAGGTGGAGGGGCTCATCGGCCTGTTCGTGAACATGCTGGCGCTGCGCTCGGACCTGTCCGGCAAGCCCACGTTCAAGGAGCTGCTGAACCGCGTGCACGAGTCCACGCTGGACGCGTACGCGCACCAGGACATCCCCTTCGAGCGGCTGGTGGACGCGCTCAAGCCGGAGCGGCACCTCAGCCACTCGCCCATCTTCCAGGTGATGTTCGTCCTGCAGAACGCGCCCATGCCGGCCCTGGAGGCCCCGGGTCTGGTGATGGAGGCGAAGCCGGTGGACACCGGCACGACGAAGTACGACCTGTCGCTCCTGCTGGTGGACCTGCCGCAGGGCCTGCGCGTCATCGCCGAGTACAGCACCGACCTCTTCGAGCGCTCCACCGCGGAGCGGCTCCTGGGCCACTACCTGACGCTGCTCGAAGGCATCGTCGCGCAGCCGGACGTGCCCATCTCCCGCTTGCCGCTGCTGCCCGATGCCGAGCGGCAGCGCGTGATGAAGGACTGGAACGACACCGCCGTCACGCACCCGAAGGACGCGACGCTCACGTCGCTCATCGAGGCGCAGGTGGCGCGCACGCCGGACGCCGTCGCCCTGGAGTTCGAGGGCAGCCGCCTCACCTACCGCGAGCTGGACACCCGCGCGAACCAGCTGGCGCACGCGCTGCGCAAGCACGGCGTGGGACCGGAAGTCCGCGTCGGCCTGTGCGTGGAGCGCTCGCTGGAGATGGTGGTGGGCCTGCTGGGCACGCTGAAGGCGGGCGGCGCCTACGTGCCACTGGATCCGGGCTACCCGCAGGAGCGCCTGGGCTGGATGCTGGAGGACGCGCGTCCGCCGGTGCTGCTGGTGCAGGAGCGGCTTCTCGCGCGGCTTCCGGCGTCGGATGCGAAGGTGGTGAAGCTGGACACGGGCTGGGAGGAGATTGCCCGCGAGCCCACCACCGCGCCCGCGCCGACTGCCACGCCGGACTCGCTGGCGTACATCATCTTCACGTCTGGCAGCACGGGCCGACCCAAGGGCGCGATGAACGCGCACGGCCCGGTGGTGAACCGCCTGTTGTGGATGCAGTCCGCCTACCAGCTCACGCCGCGGGACGTGGTGCTCCAGAAGACGCCGTTCAGCTTCGACGTGTCCGTCTGGGAGTTCTTCTGGCCGCTGATGACGGGCGCGAAGCTGGTGGTCGCGAAGCCCGGCGGGCACCAGGACCCGAGCTACCTCAAGTCGCTGATTGCCTCCGCGTCCGTCACCACGCTGCACTTCGTGCCGTCCATGCTCCAGGCCTTCCTGGACGAGCCGGGCGTGGCCGAGTGCACGTCGCTGAAGCGCGTGGTGTGCAGCGGTGAAGCGCTGCCGCTGGAGCTGAAGGAGCTGTGCCTGTGCACGCTGCCCGGCGCGGGGCTGCACAACCTCTACGGCCCCACCGAGGCCGCGGTGGACGTGACGTTCCACGCGTGCCAGGCGAACGATGGCCGCCGCTCCGTGCCCATTGGCCGGCCGGTGGACAACACGCAGATCCGCATCCTGGACGCGGAGTTCCAGCCGGTGCCCCAGGGCGCGGCGGGCGAGCTGTACATCGGCGGCGTGCAGGTGGGGCGCGGCTACCTGGCGCGGCCCTCGCTGACGGCAGAGCGCTTCATCCCGGATCCGTACGCGACGGTGCCGGGCGCGCGCATGTACCGCACGGGCGACGTGGCGCGGTGGCTGCCGGACGGCGAAATCGAGTACCTGGGCCGCGCGGATTTCCAGGTCAAGATTCGCGGACTGCGCATCGAACTGGGCGAGATTGAGTCCTCGCTGGAGAAGCATTCCACGGTGCGCCAGGCGGTGGTGCTCGCGCGCGAGGACCGGCCGGGCCAGAAGCGGCTGGTGGCCTACGTCACCGGCAAGGACGCGAAGCCAGAGGGCGCGGCGCTGCGCACGTACCTGCTGGAGCGGCTGCCCGAGTACATGGTGCCGTCCAACATCGTGGTGCTGGAGCGCATGCCGCTCAGCCCCAACGGCAAGGCGGACCGCAAGGCGCTGCCCGCGCCAGGGTCCGGTGGCGCGGATCCTTCGCGGCCCTTCGTGGCGCCGGGGACGGCCATCGAGCAGCAGATCGCCCAGGCGTGGAAGGACCTGCTCCACGTGGAGCAGGTGGGCCTGGACGACCCCTTCTTCGAGCTGGGTGGCAACTCGCTGCTCGCCCTCCAGCTCCACCGCCGGTTGACGGCGGAGCTCGGCGTGACGCTGGCGCTCACGGACCTCTTCCAGTACCCCACCGTGCGGGCACTGGCGGCGCGGCTGTCGCGTCGGGAGGACACGCCCTCGGAGGACGCGGCGCAGGCGGGCCGCTCCCGTGCCGAGGCGCGACGCACGGTCAACCGCCGCGCGGGGGCCTCGCGCGGTCGGGTGGAAACGGATGGAGACGCGGATGAGTGACGCAGTGGATGGTGGCGAGGAGCGCATCGCGATCGTCGGCCTGTCGGGCCGCTTCCCGGGTGCGCGGACGCTGGAGGGCTTCTGGGAGATGCTCCGGCGCGGCGGCGATGCGCGTCGCGTGCCCACGGACGCGGAGCTGGACGACGCGGGCGTTCCCCAGGCCCTGCGCGCCCATCCGCAGTGGGTGCGCTCCAGCTACGTGCTGGAGGGCGCGACGGACTTCGACGCGGGCCTCTTCGGCTACAGCCCGCGCGAGGCGGAGCTGATGGACCCTCAGCAGCGCATCTTCATGGAGTGCGCGTGGGAGTCGCTGGACAACGCCGGCTACGACCCGGGCCGCTTCAAGGGCGCGGTGGCCGTCTACGCCAGCGTGAGCCTGAGCTCGTACCTGCTGCGCGCGCTGATGCGGCAGCCGGACCTGATGGACGCGGCCGGTTCGTTCGGCGTGATGCTGGCCAACGACAAGGACTACGTGGCCACGCGTGTGTCCCACCGGCTGGGCCTGCGCGGCCCCTCCGCGACGGTGCAGACGGCGTGCTCCAGCTCGCTGGTGGCGCTCCACCTGGCGTGCCAGAGCCTGTTGTCCGGCGAGAGCGACATGGCGCTCGCGGGCGGCTCGTCCGTGTCCTTCCCGCAGACGGCGGGCTACCTCTACCAGGAGGGGATGATCTTCTCGCCGGACGGCTACTGCCGCGCGTTCGACTCGAAGGCCAACGGCACCGTGCGCGGCGCGGGCGCGGCGGTGGTCGTGCTCAAGCGTCTGTCGGACGCGCTGAAGGACGGCGACACCATCCACGGCGTGCTGCTGGGCACGGCCGTGAACAACGACGGCGCGGGCAAGGTGGGCTTCACCGCGCCCAGCGTGGAGGGCCAGGCCGCGGTCATCGCGGAGGCGCTCGCCATCTCCGGCGTCACGCCGGACGACATCCAGTACGTGGAGGCCCACGCGACAGGCACCCCGCTGGGCGACCCGATTGAAGTGGCCGCGCTCAACCAGGCCTTCGGCGGCAAGGAGACGGGCCAGAAGCGCGTGGCGCTGGGCTCGCTCAAGGCGGCCATCGGACACCTGGACGCGGCGGCCGGCATCGCGGGCGTGGTGAAGACGGTGCTCGCCATGGAGCACGGCGAGATTCCCGCGAGCCCCCACTTCCAACAGGCCAACCCCGTCATCGACTTCGACGCGGGCCCCTTCTTCGTGCCCTCGCAGCCCCGGCCGTGGACGTCCGCGAACGGGCCTCGTCGCGCGGGCGTGAGCGCCTTCGGCATCGGCGGCACCAACACGCACGTCATCCTGGAGGAGGCCCCGAAGACCGCCGCCCCTGCGCCGTCGCGCCGCGCGTGGCACGTGCTGCCCCTGTCCGCCCGGACGCCCGCGGCGCTGGACGCGGCGACGGAGCGGCTGGCCGCGCACCTGGACGCGAATCCGAACGTGTCCCTGGCGGACGTGGCCTACACGCTCCAGGTGGGCCGGCATGCGCACGAGCATCGCCGCGCGGTGGTGGTGAAGGACGTGGCGGATGCGAAGGCGGCGCTGCGGGACGCTCGGCGGCTGCTGGGTGGCTCCGGCACCAATACGCGCCGGCCGGTGGTGTTCCTCTTCTCCGGCCAGGGTTCGCAGTACGTGGACATGGGCCGGGGCCTCTACGAGCAGGAGCCCGCCTTCCGCACGGAGGTGGACGCGTGCGCGGAGAAGCTGAAGCCGCACCTGGGCCTGGACCTGCGCACCGTGCTCTATCCGCCCGCGGACGGGCGCGAGAAGGCCACCGAGCAGCTCAAGCAGACGTCCCTCACGCAGCCCGCGCTGTTCGTCATCGAGTACGCGCTCGCGAAGCTGTGGGCGTCCTGGGGCGTGACACCGCAGGCGATGGTGGGCCACAGCATCGGTGAGTACGTGGCCGCGTGCCTGTCCGGCGTGTTCAGCCTGGACGACGCGCTGGCGCTGGTGGCCACGCGCGGCCGGCTGATGCAGTCACTGCCCTCTGGCTCCATGTTGTCCGTGCGGATGACGCCGGAGGCTCTGGCTCCGCTGATGGACGCGCGCATCTCCGTGGCCGCCGTGAACGCGCCGGGCTTCACCGTCGTGGCGGGCCCCACCGACGCGGTGGACGCGCTCCAGGCGAAGCTGGAGGCGCAGAAGGTGGAGGTGTCGCGGCTGCACACGTCGCACGCGTTCCACTCCCACATGATGGACCCCATCGTGGAGGAGTTCCGCCAGGCGGTGGCGAAGGTCGCGCGCAAGGAGCCGAAGGACCTCTACCTGTCCAACGTCACCGGCACCTGGGTGACGCGCGAGGACGCGGTGAGCCCGGCGTACTGGGCCCGTCACCTGCGCGACGCCGTGCGCTTCCAGGACTCGGCGACGCTGTTGTTGAACGACCCCGAGCACGTCTTCCTGGAGGTCGGTCCCGGCAACGCGCTGGCCACGCTGGTGCGCCGCAACGCCCCCGAAGGCACCTTCCCGGCCATCCTCTCGACGCTGCCCGCGCCGCGCGACGCCCAACAGGACGCGCTCACGCACGCCACGGATGCGTTCGCGAAGCTGTGGCTCGCGGGCGCGAAGTCGACTGCCGGCCGCGCCTACAAGGGCGAGGCCCGCCGCCGCATCCCCCTGCCCGCCTACCCCTTCCAGCGCGAGCGCTACGACCTGCTCAAGGGCCCGCCGCCCGCGCTGCCTCGCGCCGCCGCCGCGCGGACTGTGACGACGCAGGGCGTGGAGTTGACCGTCCCCGCGTGGCCGCGCACGCGCGCCTCGCCGCAAGTGCCGTCGCTTTCCGGCCAGCGCTGGCTGGTGCTGGAAGCGGACACGCCGGTGGCTGCACGCGTGTCGGAGCGGCTGCGCCAGGCGGGCGCGGACGTGGTGTCGCTCGTCGCGGGACAGGGCGCGTCGGATCCAGTGACGAAGCGCTTCGCCGTGGATGTGGCCTCGCCCGACGCGCTGAGCGAGCACCTGGAGCGCCTGCGTGGCGAGGACTGGACGCCCGCGCATATCGCCTACCTGTGGCCGCTGGTGAAGGAGCCGCGCGACCTGGAGTCGGGGCTCGCGACGTCCGTCCACGGACTGCTCGCGCTGGCGAAGGCCGTGGGCCCGGGCGCGGCGAAGACGCCCGTGATGCTGGACGTGGTGACCACCGGCGCCCAGGACGTCACGGGTGAAGAGCCGTTGCTGCCCTGGCAGGCGGCCGCGGTCGGTGCCAGCCGCGTGCTGCCGCAGGAGTACCCCGGCCTCACCGTGCGCGCCGTCGACGTCACCTGGCCCGCGCCGGACGAGTCCGCGTCCGGCCCGTGGCTGGAGCGGATGGTGACGGAGCTGGCCGCCGGCAAGGACCCCGTGGTCGCGCTGCGCGGTCCGTACCGGCACGTCGAGGCGTTCGAGACCATCGACGTCCCGGCCTCCACGGAGCAGGCCGGACTCAAGGACGGTGGGGTCTACGTCATCGTCGGGGGTCTGGGCCGCGTGGGCCTTGCGCTCGCGGAGCAGCTCACGCAGGCGGTGAAGCCGAAGCTCGTGCTGCTGTCTCGCCGCACGCTGCCCGCTCCCGGAGAATGGGACGCGTGGCGCGCGGGCCATGACGCTCAGGACGCGACGTCCAAGGCCATCGACCGCATGCGCGCATTGGAGCGCTCAGGCGCACAGGTCCTGGCGCTGCGCGCGGACGCGGGCATCCCCGGTCAGCTCGACAAGGCGCTCCAGGTCGCGGAGTCGAAGTTCGGCCGCATCGACGGCGTCTTCTACGCGGCCGGCGACGGCGGCATGGCCACCCGCATCTCCGTGGCCGAGGCCACGCCGGAGGCCACCACTCCGCTGCTGTCCGGCCGCTTCGGAGGCCTCACGCAGCTGGCGGAGGCGCTGTCGTCACGGCAGCCGGACTTCGTCATCGTGCAGTCCTCCCTCACCGTGGTGCTGGGCGGCATGGCGGTCAGCGCGGTAGCGGCGGCGCACTCCGGCATGGACGCGGTGGCGACACGGCAGGCCCGGCTGGGCGGCACCCGCTGGTACACCGTGGACTGGGACGTGTGGGGCGTGGGCGAGGGCTTCCGGCCCGACGCCGTCATCTCCCCCACCGAGGGCTTCCGCCTCCTGCGCGCGCTGCTCACCCAGCCCACCGGAGGACGCTTCCTCGCGTCGCTCGGGTCACTGGAGGCGCGGCGTCAGGTGGCTCGCGACGGTGCCTCCACCTCCCGCGCGGGCGGAAGCGCCAGCGGCAAGCACCCGCGTCCCCCGCTCGCCAACGCCTTCGTCGCGCCGCGCGACGAGACCGAGGAGAAGGTCGCCGCGCTCTGGCAGGACCTGCTGGGCTTGGAGTCGGTGGGCATCACCGACAACTTCTTCGAGCTGGGCGGCCACTCGCTGCTGGGCGTGCAGCTGCTGTCGCGCATCCGCGAGGCCTTCCAGGTCGAGCTGTCCATGCGCGCCCTCTTCGAGTCCCCCACCGTGGAGGTGATGACGGTGGCCATCGTGGAGGCGAGCGCCAGTCAGCTCGACCCCGAAGCCCTGGAAGCCATGCTCGCGGAGCTGGAGCAGAGCTGAAATCCCCTTAGCAACGCCGGGCCCGCGCGCACTCCCGTAGTACGGTGCGCGGGCCCTTGACCCTCCTGCCCCCCAGGAGAAAGAGACTTGGAATGAGCCTCGCGCAACGCCTGACCATCACCCAGCCCATGCGGGTCTTCTGGATCACCTGGTTCGGCCAGCTCATCTCGATCCTCGGCTCCGGCCTCACGTCCTTCGGCGTGGGCGCGAAGGTCTTCCTCGACACGCGCTCCACCACGCAGTTCGCGCTGCTGTCCTTCTTCGCGCTCGCCCCCATGGTGGTGCTGTCCCCCATCGCGGGGACGCTCATCGACCGGTGGGATCGCCGCCGCGCCATGCTGCTGGCGGACCTGGGCAACGGCTTCACCACCATGCTCATCTTCGGCATGTTGATGGCCAGCGACCGGGGGATGTTCAAGCTCGAGACCTGGCACTTCTACCTGCCCGTCTCCCTGGGCTCGTGCTTCGGCGCCTTCCGCTGGCCGGCCTTCTTCGCCACCGTGACGCTCATCGTGCCCAAGCAGCACCTGGGCCGCGCCAACGCCATGGCGGAGGTGGCCAGCGGCGCCAGCCAGATCCTCTCCCCCATCATCGCGGGAGCGCTCATCGACAGCGTGGGCCTGGTGGGCGTGCTGACGGTGGACGTCTGCAGCTTCTTCATCGCCGTCACCACCCTGCTGATGGTCCGCTTCCCTCGGCCCACCGTCTCCGCGGAGGGCCAGCAGGGCAAGGGGTCGCTGTTCACGGAGATGAAGCAGGGCTGGAGCTTCATCAGCGCGCGCAAGGGGCTCTTGTCCCTGATGGCCTTCACCGGCGTGGCCGTGCTGTGCATGGACCTGGTGGTGCTGTTGATCACCCCCCTGGTGCTCGCCTTCACGGACATCTCCACGCTGGGCCGCATCGCGTCCATCGCGGGCGTGGGCGCGCTCCTGGGCGGCATCGGCATGGGCGTGTGGGGCGGCCCCAAGAACCCGCTGTACGGCATCCTCGGCTTCCATGCGTTTTCGGGCGTGGTGCTCTTCATGGCCGCGCCGTCGCCCAGCGTGGCGCTGGTCGCCGCCGCCGCCGCGCTCTACCTGTTCACCATGCCGCCCGTGATGGCGGGCATCCAGTCCATCTGGCAGCGCAAGATTCCCTCGGACCTGCAGGGTCGCGCCGCCGCCGTGAAGCGGATGGTCATCCTCTGCGTGTCGCCGTTCGCGAGCCTCATCGCGGGGCCGCTCGCGGATGACATCTTCGAGCCCGCCATGCGCGAGGGGGGCGTGCTCGCCAGCACCATGGGCCGCCTGCTGGGCGTGGGCCCGGGGCGCGGCATCGCCGTCATCTTCATCGTCCTGGGCCTGCTGACGCTCGCGAACGTCACGGTCGGGTGGCTCAACCCGCGCCTGCGCAACCTGGACAAGGAGCTGCCGGACGCGCTCCCGGACACGCCGCCCGCCCCTCCTGACACCACCGCCC